>JBKJVO010000020.1:0-2585 GCA_046717305.1 Candidatus Limnocylindrales bacterium | reverse complement strand
TGATCTCGTCCAGATACGTCCGTGACACCGGGCCTGGGCGCGGAGTGAGGTCCAGCCAGGCCTGAGAACAAGGCGAGAGCCCTCGCTACGCTGGTGGTGTTCAAGACATCAGCCGAAGGAGGACTCTCGATGCCCAAGTCTACCCGCCAGCGGGCGCATCCCCAGGGCACCAACGCCCGCAACCGGATGGTCCGTCGTCCGACTCGCGGGGTGGTCCGCGAGGTGGCGCCCGATCTCAGTCGTGACGCCCGCCGGCGGCTGGCCATGCTCGACTGGCACCGGGCCCAGGGCGGCAACGTCAGCCGGACCGCCCGCCACTTCGGCTACTCGCGCCCGACCGTATACCGCTGGCTCCGACGGTTCGAGCGCTACCACCTCGAGACCCTCGAGGACCACAGCTCGGCGCCACGCCGACGGCGTCGTCCGACCTGGACGGTCGAGCAGCTGCGGGCCGTCCGGACGATCCGCGAGACCTATCCACGCTGGGGCAAGGACAAGCTCCGGGTCCTCCTCCGGCGGGTCGGGATCGTGCTGTCGACCTCGATGGTCGGCCGGATCCTGGCCCGGCTGCGACGCTCGGGTGAGCTGCGTGAGCCGCGGCGTCGCCGGATGAGCGTCCACCAGCGCCGCTGGCTGCGGCCGTATGCCATCCGCAAGCCGGCCGACTGGACGGTCGAGCGACCGGGCGATCTCGTCGAACTCGATACCCTCGACATCCGGCCTCTGAGCTCCCTCATCTGGAAGCAGTTCACCGCCCGCGATGTCGTGAGCCGCTGGGATGTCGTCGAACTCGGTCGCCGGGCCACCGCGGCCGCCGCGGCCGAGGTCCTCGATCGACTCGCCGAGCGGATGCCGTTCGGGGTCCGGGCCATCAGCATCGACAACGGCTCCGAGTTCATGGCCGAGTTCGAGGCCGCCTGCCAGGCCCGCAACATCCGTCTCTTCGTCCTGCCGCCGCGGTCGCCCAAGCTCCATGGCGCCGTCGAGCGGGCCAACCGGACCCACACCGAGGAGTTCTACGAGATCACCGACGCCGAGCCCGACCTCGCGGCCTTCCAGACCGAGCTCCGGGCCTGGGAGACGGTGTACAACACGATCCGGCCTCACCAGGCACTGGGCTATCTCACCCCGGCCGAATACCTGGACTCCGTCGGCATCAATGTGTAACGGACGTACTGAACGAGTACACGTGGTTGACGTCCGGCGACGGCGTAGCTACGCTCGCCGGGATGCCGGTCCCCGACGCGCCCGAGCCGCCCGACGAGACCACTGACCTGGACGCGGTTCCGGCGTTCCTTCGCGACCGCCACTCCGCCACACCCACGGGCTCAACACGGCCGATCGTGGCTGCATCTCCCACCGACGCCATCCTCGACCCGGCCGCGCTCCCCATGGCCGGCATCGCGCCCCGTCGGCTCGTGGTCATCGGCGCGACGATCATCCTCGCCTGGTTCGTCGTCTCGTTCGGCCGGCAGGTTGCCGAGGCGTCCGCGGCCTCTGCGCGTGCGGACGAGCTCCGGGCCGCCAACGCCGCCCTGATCGACGAGGTCACGGCGCTGGAGCAGGAGCTGCAGACGATCCAGGACCAGCGCTACATCGCGCAAGCGGCGCGCGCATTCCGCTTGGGGAGCGTGCGCGAGATCCCGTTCGCGCTCGCAGCCGACGCACCGCCGCTGGGGCCGGACGCGCCCGGCTCCGCCTCGGTCCGCCTGGGCGGGGATGCCGCGTCGCGGAGCCCCGTCGAGCGCTGGCTGGACGTCCTCTTCGGCCCCGGGGGCTGATCCGTCCCGGCCCTCGCCGGGGGAGGTATGCTGCCGGTCGGGGATGACCGTCGTCTCGGTCCGGGGCCACGGTCGGCCCAGCCCGGGCGGTGGATCCTGAAACGTCCGGTGGCGCCCCGCGTCGGGAGGATGAACCCGACCATCGGGTGAGAGGGAGTGCGTCGCGTGCCCACGATCACGATCCCCATCGAGGATCTCGTCTTCGTTCTCGCCACCCTCGTCGGCGGCGGGCTCCTCCTCGTCACCGTCCTGGTGGACGACATCCTCGGAGGCATCCTCGATTCGCTCCACATCGGCTTCGACATCGGCGGCGTGTCGCTCATGCCACCGCTTCTCGCGTTCATCGCGATGTTCGGTGTCGGGGGCCTCTTTGCGACGCAGGTCTTCGACATCCACGGTGGCCAGGCGGCGATCGTGGGTGTCGCGTTCGGCGGCGTCGGTTCCGGGGTTGCCTACGGCCTGTTCCGCGCGCTCCGGCGAGCGGAAGGGACGCGCCCGTACTCGGTCACCGATCTCGTCGGGCGGGAGGGCTCCGTGAGCGTGGCGATCCCGGCCGGGAGGCTTGGGACCGTCTACGTCCGGGCCGAGGGCCAGACCCAGGAGATCGCGGCGACAGCCTCCGTGGACGTCGCCGCCGGCACCAGCGTGCGGATCACCGGTGTTGCGGGGACGGGCCTGGTCGTCGAACCGCTCACGCCATCAGCCGGCTGAACTCGATCGCCACACAAGGGAGAGATCAACGTGCCTGACATCTTCAGCTTCGTCGGCAGCGGGGTCATCCCGGTCCTGCTGGTCGTCGTCATC
>JBKJVO010000019.1:0-10046 GCA_046717305.1 Candidatus Limnocylindrales bacterium | reverse complement strand
CCATGGACGGAACGCGCGGGGTCTGTGATCAGGAGCTCCCGGACCTCGAGGAACGACGCGCCGGGAAGGATCTTCGCGCACTCCTTCATCTTCTCGGCCTCGAGGCGGGCGAGCTCCTCCCAGCCCCAGGCGTACGCCTCGTCAAGATCCAGGTTCGTGCCGAGCAGGAACCGTGCCCAGGCCTGGTAGCGCTCGTCGCCCGAGGCATCCGTCTCCGTGGCCTGGGGCGCGTACTCGTCGCGCAGCCAGGTCGAGAGGCGGCCGTAGGCGTTGCCGGCATCGCGGGCGGCGGTGCCGAGGTCGGCGCGGAGGCGATCGTCCGCGTTGGACGAGGCAGCACTCTGGATGAAGCTCTTGAACCAGCCGCCGTCGCCTTCGCCGGCCCACGTGGCGCACTGCTCGGCGATCACGAGGGCCTGGCGGCGGGCCGCCGGGCGCCCGTTGGCGAGCCCCAGCTCCAGGGTCTCGCGGTAGCCGTCCATCGCGGCCGGCACGGCTCGGAGCCGCGCGGCAATCTTCTCCCAGTCCTCGGCCGTCGAGTGATCCATGAGGTCGAAGACCGAGCGCGTGCTCGCGGGCGGGCCCACGATGTTGCTCAGCGATCGTTCGCGCTCCCCGGCGTCGATGACGCCCATCTCGCCGCCGATCCAGTCTTCGAGGAACCCGGCACCCAGCCGCTCCGCCTCGTCACGCGGCGCCTCCGCGGTCGAGAGCGCGTCCAGCGTCCGCTGGAGGAGGGCGCGGAGTGCCGCGTACCCGGGCGGCGAGTAGTCGGTGAGCCGGGTGGGGTCCGATGCGACGCCCCAGCGCTCGCCGCGGACCGGGTCCAACTCGGCGACTTCGTCGATGTAGCGACTCGAAATCTCGGTAACGGTCGGCATCGGGTCCTCCGGAGTTTCGCTATACGCCCCGAGCCTACCCGAGCGAGCGGGCGGGCGGTGCGAGGCACCGGAAGTTTGATGGGGCCACCATCTACTCACCCGATGAGTACTGGGTGGCACCGGGGGCGGCGAGAGTGAGATCCGCCCGCGGCCGCCCACCGCCGAACGCCGCCGCGACCCTACCCGCTCGCGAGCTGCCCGAGGTGCTCCTCATCGTGGTCAGCGGCGATCCGAAGGAGCGCCGCGACATCAAGGATGCCGAAGGTGTCGTGGCGGCCCTGGTGGGTCCAGCCGGCCTCGTCGAGCGCGTCAAGACGGGCGACCGTGGCGGTCCGCCGCTCCGTGTACAGCGCGAGCGCGCCCTCGAACGTCTCGACGCCGGGACCGATCCACAGACCCGGCTCCACCCACGGCCAGTGCGGGAACGTCTCCGTGGCCAGCGCGTCCAGGCGAACGTGCCAGACCTCCTCCTCGACCGCGGTGAGGTGGAGGAGGATCGCCCGGGCGGACCACTCCCCATGGGCCGGGGCCGCGTCCGGAGGCACCCGTGAGGCCGACACCGCGGCGGCTGCCCGCCCAGGCACGGAGGCCAGTCCGTCACGCAGGCGCTGCTGCTCGGGCGTCATGCCGGCACGCCGAGCGCGACGAGGTACTCCCGGCGCCACGTCTCCGTGGAGGGAACCTGGTTGAAGGTGTAGACGTGGAGGTCCACCACCCCGGCCGCGGGGTCTGCGATCAGTGGCGCCAGCTTCTCGAGCAGCGAGGTCGGGCGGTAGACGCCGCCGGACGTGAGGAGCTGGCCGACGAACCGCGAGTTCTTCATCAGGAAGCGGCGGGTATCCCGGACGCCGATCCGCACGCTGATCGCCATGAGCTTCGCAACCTCGGCGACACCGGGGATGCCGAGCTTGACGGGCAGTGCGACCCCTTCAACGCGCCGCGCCGCGATGAACCCGGCGATCGCCCGCGGATCGAAGCACAGCTGCGTCGTCATGTACGAAGCGAACGGCGTCTTGTCGTGGAGCGCGCGGAGGAGCGCGTCGTCCGGGATCGCGGTGTGGCCCTGCGGATAGCTCGGGACCCCGATCTCGACCGGCCCGCCACCGACGTCCGCCATCGCCCGGAGCAGCGACAGCCCGTCCGGGTAGTCGCCCGGCTCCTCTGCCTCGCCGCCCCCCACGAACGCCCGGTCGATCCCCGCGTCCGAGAGGCGCGCGAGGATCTCAGCAAGGTGCGCGCGGTCGCGGATCATCCGGGCTGAGAGGTGCGGGACCGCGCGGAAGCCCTCGGCCTCCAGCGCGATCGACAGCTCCACGGTGGCCTCGATGCCCTTGGCCGGGGACGCCGTGACGGACACCGTGGCGCCACGGGGGAGCGCCGCGGCCTGATCGTTGACGTTCTGCAGCGGGATGAGCTCGAACGTGGGGTTCGAGAGCACGCCGGCGAGCGCCGCCCGCGGACCGGCATCGAGGCTGGACCCCGGGTCGCCGCGCCTGAGGAAGCCCAAGCTCAGACCTCGGAGTCCGGGAAGGATGCCTTCCTGCGGGCCATGAACTCCTGGAGGGCCTCGTCCACGCCCGGATCGATCGGGGGTGCCTCGTACTCGCGAAGCATCCGCTTCCAGATCGCGTTCGCGCGCTGCGCGGCGTCCATGCCACCGTCCTCCAGCCACTGCTCGTAGGAGTTGTTGTCCGCGATCTCCGAGCGGTAGAAGGCGTTCTCGAAGTTCGCGAGGGTGTGGCTGTTGCCGAGGAAATGGACCCCGGGTCCGTTCTCGCGGATGGCGTCCAGGGCCTGGCCGTTGGGCGACAGGTCCACGCCGTTCACGAAAACCGCGGCCATGCCGCACTGGTCGTTGTCCAGGATGAACTTCTCGTAGCCGATCGCCAGACCGCCCTCCAGCCAGCCGGCCGCGTGGAGCACGAAGTTCACGCCGGCCAGGATCGTCGGCTGGAAGGTCGCGGCTGATTCGTAGGCCGCCTGCGCGTCCGCGATCTTCGAGGCGCACAGGTTGCCGCCGGACCGGAACGGAACGCCGAGGCGCCGCGCGAGCGCGGCCATGACGTACAGGACGAGCGCCGGCTCCGGGGTCCCGAATGTCGGCGCCCCGGACTGCATGGAGATCGAGCTCGCGAAGCTCCCCAGGACGACGGGCGCGCCCGGCCGCGTCAACTGCACGAACGTCATCCCGGCCAGCGCCTCGGCGAGGGTCTGGGCGGCCGTGCCCGCGACGGTCACCGGCGACATCGCGCCGGCGAGGATGAACGGCGTCATGAGCGTCGCCTGGTTGTTCTTGGCGTAGACGCGCGCGGCGCCCAGCATCGTCGAGTCCCACACGAGGGGCGAGTTGGCGTTGATCAGGCTGAGGATCACCGCGTTGTCCTGGATGAAGTCCGCACCGAACGCGATCTTCGCCATCTCGACGGTGTCCTCGGCCCGCGACGGGTGGGTGACCGAGCCCATGAACGGCTTGTCCGAGTACCGGATGTGGGAATAGACCATGTCGAGGTGGCGCTTGTTGACCGGCACGTCCACCGGCTCGCAGACCGTTCCGCCGGAGTGGTGGAGGTACGGGCTCATGTACGTGAGCTTCACGAAATTCCGGAAGTCCTCGATGGTCCCGTAGCGCCGGCCGTTGTCCAGGTCACGGACGAATGGCGAGCCGTAGTTCGGAGCGAGGACCGTGTATGGGTCGCCGATCTGCACGGCGCGCTCCGGGTTCCGGGCGTGCTGCGTGAAGATCCGCGGCGCCGATGCCTGGACGATCCGGCGGCACATCCCGCGCGGGAACCGGACGAGCTCGCCGGTCACGTCGGCGCCGGCCTCGCGAAGGAGGCGGACAGCGTCCGGGTCGCCGCGGAACTCGATCCCGACCTCCTCGAGAATCGTGTCGGCGTTCGCTTCGATGAGGGACAGGCCCTCCTCGTCGAGGACCTCGAACGGCTTGAGCGCGCGTGTCAGGAACGGTGCCGCCTCGACGTGGGCGGCGAGTCGAGCCGCCATTCGCCCGGCGCGACCTCCGGTTCGGTGGCGAGGACCTTCATGCATCAGCGTTCCTCCGTCGCGGCGGCGACCGTTCGTCGCCGGTTGACTCTGCGTCCATGAATCGTGGGCCCGCCCGCGGCTCCCGTCGAGGGGCCACCACCGGCCCATCCGCCGCCGGCGGAATGGCGAGCCGGCAGCTGGACGGCCGCCGCGAGATGGGGCATCGGAGCGGTCCTGTGCGGCAGCGCCATGGCGTCAACGAATTGCTCCTGGAAGCGCGGCTCGATCGCGGTCTCGATCTTTTCGACCCTCCGCACGACGGCCTCGATCTCCCGTCGAGCCTCGCCGGACAGGAGGGCGATGAGCGCGCCCGTGCCCGCGGCGTTCCCGGCCGGACCCACCCGGTCCAGCGGCGCGTCCGGCACGAGGCCCAGAATGAGCGCGTGGAGCGGCTCGATCTGGCTCCCGAACGCGCCCGCGAGCTTCACGCGGTCAACGGTCTCCACCCCGAGGTGGTCCATGAGCAGGCGCGCCCCGGCGTAGAGCGCGGCCTTCGCGAGCTGGATCGCCCGGACGTCGTTCTGGGTGATCGCGAGACGGGGACCTGCCGACAAGCCGTTGGAACCGCCTGCCGCGCCCTCATGGAGAACGTATGCCCAGGTCCGGCCGTCCGCGACGATCCGCGGGTTTCGCCCGGCCATGGACCCGTCGATGGTCCCGTCCGACGTGATCACGCCGGCCAGAAACAGCTCCGCGATCACCTCAACGATCCCGGATCCGCAGACGCCGGTGATCCCCGTCCGGCGGGTGGAGTTGGCGAACCCGATCTCGTCCGACCATCGGCTTGAGCCGATGACCTTGAATCGCGGCTCGAGCGTCTCCCGATCGACCCGGACCCGCTCGATCGCGCCGGGGGCGGCGCGCTGGCCGCAGCTGATCTGGGCGCCCTCGAATGCCGGGCCGGTGGGCGAGCTCGCCGCCAGCAGTCGCTCGCGGTTTCCGAGGACGATCTCGGCGTTCGTCCCGACGTCCACGAGGAGCGTCAGCTCGTCGGACAGGTACGGAGTCTCGGCGAGGATCGCGCCGGCCGCATCCGCGCCGACGTGGCCGGCGATGCAGGGGAGGAGATAGACACGCGCGCCATCGCGGAGCGGCAGCTCCAGCTCGCGGGCGGTCGTCCGAACCGCCCCATCCGTCGCCAGCGCGAACGGCGCGGACCCCAGCGGCACGGGATCGATCCCGAGCACCAGGTGGTGCATGATCGGGTTCCCGACGAGCGTGATCTCGAGGATGTCGTCGGCGTCCACCTCGGCCCGGGCGGCGAGCCCGGAGACGAGGGACCCGAGCGCGTCGCGTACGGCGCGGGTCATCTCCACGGCGCCGCCGTCGTGGAGCATCGCGTACGAGACGCGGCTCATGAGGTCCTCGCCGAACCGGATCTGCGGGTTCATCACGCCGTCGGATGCCAGGACCGCGCCGTCGGCGAGATCGGCGAGGTGGCCGGCGATCGTCGTGGAGCCAACGTCGATCGCAACACCGAGCGCCCGATCGTGCAGGCCCGGCCAGATCGCCGTGATGTCGCGCCCGTCGTGGACCGCGACGGTGACGCGGTAGGCTCCCGCCTCGAGGGCCGGCTGGAGGGCGCGGATGACATGGAGGTCCGTGGCCAGATTCTCGAGGCCCCACTCGCGAAGGAGCGCTGCGTAGAGGCGGGCGAGGTCGCCACCGGGTGTCTCCAGGGTCGGTCGCTCCACTTCGACCTCGAAGAGCCGGACGACGGGATCGATGACGAAATCGCGCACCGGCACGCCCTTCCGGACCACCTGCCGGTGGACCTGGCTCTCGGGCGGCACGTCCACGAGCACGTCGCCGTGGATCGCCGCGCGACAGCCGAGTCGCCGGTCCGCCGCGAGCCCACGCCGCTGGTCGTACTCCGCCTCGTCGGCGCCGGCCGGGGAGAGGTGGCTTCCCGTGGACGTGATCCCGTGCTTCGGGAACTCGCCTTCGCCCGGGCGGACCTGGCAGCGGCCGCACAGCCCGCGCCCGCCGCACACGGAATCGAGATCGACGCCGAGGGCGCGGGCGGCGTCCAGGACCGTCGTCCCGCCCGCGAACCGGCCGCGCCGCCCGGACGGCGTAAAGATGACGAGCGGGTCCGCGCCTGCAGTCACGGGGCGCTCACGAGGCGCTCACGAGGCGGCCCCGCTCTGGCCCGTCGCGCGGCCGGTCGCCGCGAGGGCGCGACGGTTCACGCGGCGTCCTCGCTCGCCGGGGCCGGCGGCACCGTCGGGCCCGCTGCCCATCCCGACCTCCGGCGTCGGCGGGCGGTTGGCCCGGATCCACTGCTCGGCGTGCCAGTCATTGCCCATGAGGACGTCGGCGGCCATGATCGCAGCCCGCACCTCGGCCGAGAGCGGGTTCGTGATCGCCGAGGTCAGGCCGGAGGCGATGGCCATCGGGAGGAACGCGGCGTTGATCCCGTCCCGGTTCGGAAGACCGAAACTGACGTTCGAGGCGCCGCAGGTCGAGTTCACGCCGAGTTCCTCGCGGAGCCGACGGACAAGCCGAAACACCTGCTGGCCGGCCGTTCGCATCGCCCCGATCGGCATGACGAGCGGGTCCACCACGATGTCCTCGCGCGGGATCCCGTGGTCCGCCGCCCGCTCGACGATCCGCTTCGCGACGGCGAACCGGATGTCCGGGTCCTCGCTGATCCCGGTGTCGTCATTGGAGATCGCAACCACGGCGGCACCGTACTTGCGGATGAGCGGCAGGACGCGCTCCATGCGCTCCTCTTCGCCGGTCACGCTGTTCACGAGGGCCTTGCCGCGATAGACGGCGAGCCCGGCCTCCAGTGCCTCGACGATCGAGGAATCGATGGACAGCGGCACGTCCACGAGCGACTGGACGAGCTGGATCGTCCGCGCCAGGATCCCGGGCTCGTCGGCGAGGGGGATGCCGGCGTTCACGTCGAGCATCTGCGCACCCGCCTCGACCTGGGCGATCGCGTCGCGCTCGACCCGGCTGAAGTCACCGTTGCGCATCTCCTCGGCGAGGAGCTTCCGCCCGGTCGGGTTGATCCGCTCGCCGATGAGCACGAACGGCCGGTCGAACCCGAGGACGACCTCGCGCGTGGCCGACGAGACGACGGTGTGGGTCATGCCGGTCCATCCTCGGTCGCGTTTTGTTCCGCATCCACGCCCCCGGCCGCGACGAGCCGTGCGAGGACCTCCTTCGTATAGTGGGCTTCCAGGCGCGCCGCCTCGGCGTTGGCCTCGGCCTTCAGGTCGTCGCCGCACGGCCGGCCCTCGCGACGCCATTCCTCGATGTAGTCGCCGAACGCCTTCCGACCCGCCTTCATCGCCGCCCGGTCGATCGCGACCTGGAACCGCGGGTGGAGCACGATCTTGTGGGACTCGCGCCGGTCCTTCGCCACGACCTGGGCAGGGATGTCCCGCCACCAGATCACGGTTAGCGTTCCGGGCATCAGGCAGCTCCGGCGACGGCCACGCCACTCCCCGAAGTCAAGGCGTTCGCCGCACCGATGGCGTCCAGCGCCGGGGCCAGCTCCCCGTAGCCGACGAACCGACGCTCGAAGCGGAGGCCCAGGCGGCGGGCGCCCCGCCGAGCGGTCGCGGTGAGGGCCGCGTCGTCCGTCTGGGCGAGGTAGACGACGCGCGTGTAGTTCCCGAAGTAGAGGGGGAGCAGCTCGGGATGGCGGTCCAGCCCCAGGCCGCGGATCACGAGGCGATCGAAGTTCCGGGCGAGAAAGTCGGTCAGGTAGAACGTGCCGGGTTCCTCCTCGGCGAGCGCGGCGAACGCGGCTCGGCCGGCGTAGACCTCGTAGCAGTGGGCGCCCTCGAGACGGGCGACGCCCTCCTCCTCGAGAACGCGGTCCAGCAGGCCGCCGGTTCCGCAGTCCGCGTAGGCGACGAAGAGCTGCTCGCGGCCAGCGGCACGGGCGCGGCGAATCCGGCCGCGGACGGCCTCAGGTATCCGCTCCGGGCGGTTGTGGAGCGTCGCCGGCAGGCAGGTGAGGTCCACTTCGGGGAAGCCGGCCCGGCGGGTCAACGCGACGAGCTCGTGAGCGAGCGCCCCGCAGCCGATGACGAGCGGGCGCGGGGCGCGAGCCGCTTCAGGCGACCTGCGCACGGCGCTGCTCGACGAGCCTTCGCGCCGTCTCCGAGGCGACCGCGGCGTCGCGGCAATACGCGTCGGCACCAACGGCCTTGCCGAACTCCTCGTTCAGGGGGGCGCCACCCACGAGGACGATGTAGTCGTCGCGGATCCCGCGCCGCTTGAGCTCCTCGATCACGACCTTCATGTACGGCATCGTCGTCGTGAGGAGGGCGGACATGCCCAGGATGTCCGGCTTGTGCAGCTCGAGCGCGGCGATGAACTTGTCTGCGTCCGTGTTGATTCCGAGATCGTAGACCTCGAACCCGGCGCCCTCGAGCATCATCGCCACGAGGTTCTTGCCGATGTCGTGAATGTCGCCCTTGACCGTCCCGATGACGACCTTGCCGATCGGCTGCGCGCCGGTCTCCGCGAGGAGCGGGCGGAGGATGGCCATGCCGGACTTCATCGCGTTGGCGGCGAGGAGAACCTCGGGGACGAACAGGATTCCGTCGCGGAAGTCAATGCCGACGATCCGCATCCCCTCGACGAGGGCCTCGTTCAGGACCCGGTCCGGGCCCCAACCGCGGCCGAGGAGGATATTCGTGCCCTGGAGGATCTCCGGGGCCATGCCGTCGTAGAGGTCGTTGTGCATCTGCTCCACGAGCTCGCTGTCGGCAAGTCCGTCGAGGTCGATGTCCTGGTAGCCGTCCTGCGCCATCGGGTGGTCCTTGGCTCCTGTGCCTCGCCGGGTCGGTTCCACATCGTGGAACCATGCCGTATGATGGAACGACCAACCGACAGCCTAGCCCACGGAGTGTCCGATGTCCAGAGTCCAGAGCATCGAGCGAGCCTTCGCCGTGCTCGGTGCGCTCGCGGACGGGCCGGTCGGAGTCACCGATGTCGCAGGTCGCGTGGGTTTGCCGAAGTCCACTGCTGCGCGGATGCTCGCGTCGCTCGAGCGCGAGGGTGCCGTCGAGCAGGTGCCGGGTGAGACGCGTTACCGCCTCGGACCGCGGATCGTGGTGCTCGCCGCCGGCCTCCGCGATACCCGCGGGCTCGTGGCGATCGCCCACCCCACGCTCGTCGCGCTGGCCGGAGAGCTCGGCGAGGCCGCCGGCCTCTCCGTCCCCGATGGCCGCACTGTCCATTACGTGG
Source organism: Candidatus Limnocylindrales bacterium (assembly GCA_046717305.1). Classification (GTDB taxonomy): domain Bacteria; phylum Chloroflexota; class Limnocylindria; order Limnocylindrales; family CSP1-4; genus UBA5189. Next base: position 906 of record JBKJVO010000019.1, on the reverse strand, counting down.
ACCAGGTGGACTCTCCGAACCCGGTCCAGGTGCGGGACTGGACGGGCTCTCGCATTCCGATGCACGCGGTCTCCTCCGGGCAGGTGTTCCTCGCCCACCTGGCGCCGCCGGCGCTCGCCCGATTCCTGGCCGAGCCGCTCGAGCGGTTCACGCCGCGGACGCTGACGGACGCGGGTGCGCTCCTGGAGCGCCTGCGCGATGTGCGGCGGGATGGCCACGGCTGGGTACGCGACGAGTTCGCCGAGGGCATCGCGTCGGTGGCGGCGCCAATTGCCGGCGTCGACGGGGAGGTCGTGGCCGCCGTGCACATCCACGGGCCGACGTACCGCTTCCCGGCGCCCGGTTCGGAGGGCGTGATTGCCGGCGCCGTGCGGGCGGCCGCGGCCCGGATCGGGGTTCGGCTGCGAGCCGGCGGCTGATGTCGGAGCCGGACCTCCGCGTCATTCACGCTCGTATGACCGAATTTCGCCCGAAGGCAGACATTCGTTTTTTCGATGACCGTCGCAGTCATACGAGGCCGTTGGGCGGAGTGGGCGTGGGCGGAGCTGCCACGCTCCCGGTCGACGTCGCGCGCGACCCGGCCGAGGCCGCATCGATCTCCGCCTTCATGCTCCTGGTGGGGTACCTGCTCTCGTGGGTCGCACCGGTCGTGCTGGGCGTGGTGCGCGACCACGGGGAGCTTCGATGTCGTGCTCTGGATCCTCGTCGGTCTCGCGGCCGTGATGGTGTGCCGCTCGGGCTGTCAATCGGGCCGGCGCGGCTCCAGCGGGGCAGGACGGGGTGACCCTCTCCCGTCAGTAGGCAAGCGTCCGGATCTCCGGCCGTTCGAAGTCTCGGTGGTTCCGCGTCACGATGACGGCATTGAGCTCGACCGCGACACCCGCGATCAAGGCATCACCCAAGGCG
>JBKJVO010000018.1:0-2643 GCA_046717305.1 Candidatus Limnocylindrales bacterium | reverse complement strand
GTCGCCGGATCGGTCGATCCAGCGCATCGCCGCCTCGGCGTTGGGCAGGTACCGGGCGAGGATCCCCGGATCGCCGAGCCAGTGGTAGAGGTAGGACATGACGATGACGAAGAGGCTCGTCGCGTCGTGCGTGCCGTAGTAGGGCTGGAACGGCAGGATCCGGAGCTGGGCCAGCTCGCCGTGCCGGATCTCATGGGGGATCTTGCCCGGCTCCATGTCGCGCTCGGGATCGTCCGTGGTCGCCTGCAGCTCTGACAGGCGGCGGAGCGCGCCAGAGGCGAATTCCGGATGGCCGCTGATGCCCTGCATCGAGACGACCAGCGAGTCCCGCCCGAACAGGGTCACGAACCAGGGCACGCCGGCAGCCGGGATGAACACCCCCTTCTCGAACGCGGGGTCCTCGAGCTGGAGGGCGACCATGTCGAGCTGGGCCTGGTCCCACGCCCGACTCACGGCGTGGTTCGATGTCTCGAGGCTCACGCGGCTCAGTCCCGATGTCTTCCTGCCCGCCAGCGGCGCCGCCGTTGCGTGGCAGCCGAGGGTCGTCGGGCGCCGCCGCCGCTGGGTGATCGGAAGCCACTTCAGGCAGGTGTGCCAGGTCCCCTTCGCCGGCATCGACGCCACGAAGGCGAGGCGGCCGTTCGCAAACTGGGGTTGGCTGTCCGCGCGGTCGACCTCCACGACCAGCTCGCGGAAGAAGTCGCGGTTCGTGTAGGTGGTCCGGAGCTCGCGCCGCGACCGGAACCAGCGGGTGTTGATCTCACCGCGCCTGACCAGCCTCCCTTCCTTGACGTCGAAGATGTCGGCGAAGTCCGAGTCGATCTCGATCTCGATGGTCAGGCGCACGGCCCTCGGGCCGTAGTTGACGATGTCGTAGTCCTCGTGGACGCCGCCGGCGATCGTCCGATCCAGCCGCAGCCCAAGGCTGTGTCGGGCCACCGATCCGTCGGGGTCGAGCAGCTCCGGGTTCGTGAACTCGAACCGCGAGGAGAAGAACTGGATCGGCGACGAGTTGAGGAGCAGCGGCTGGCGGCCGTTCAACCAGACCGTGTAGCCGGAGACGAACCTGGTGTCGCGGGCGAAGAACCCCTCCTCCGCCCGGCTCTCGATCCGTCCGTCGGGCTGGCAGACGACGACCCGGTCATCCCGGTTCATCGTGATCGTCGCCGGGCCGACCTGGATCGGCAGGGTCACCGGCGGTCCCCGAGCTGCCGCTCGAGCCGCTCCGCGGCTGGATATACGTAGCGGCATGAGACGAGCGCGACGAACGCGACGCTGATCGTGAGGATGGCCGCCGTGAGGACCGTGCTGACGACGGTGATGGCGGCGATGGCGGCTCCGAGCAGGGCGATCCGCGCGGGATGAGCCAGGAACAGGAGGCCGGCGATGCGGAGGCGTTCGCGTGCCGGGCGCTCGGCCATCCTGGGGTCGACGAGCATCGGCCAGGCAACGCCGGCACCGGACCACAGGACGCAGAGGCCCCATGCGGCAAAGGTCCCGAGGACCAATCCGGCCGGCTCGGCCTGCGTCAGACCCACCACCAGGTTGGACCCAAGGATCAGGGTGCCGAACACGTAGACAACCCCGAGGGCGAGCGTCGGGCCTGCGTCGGCACGGCCGGCGGTGATGGCGTCACGGATCGAGACGTCGCCGTCGAGGCGAACGATCCTCGCCGCGACCCGGAAGATGACGGCCGTCGGGAAGGCCAGGAAGGGCGCGAGCAGCAGCGCACCCAACGGCCAGGCCATGCCGACGAGGACGACGAACACGACGGCGATGCCCCACAGGACGTTGACGGGCACGAGCCGCGACGAATTGAAGAAGAAGTCACTCATGGCCGCACGCAGCGCGCCGGTCAGGCGCGGCGCGGCCGGCACTCCGACGAGCTCAGCCCTTGACGCCACTGGCCGCAACCCCCTCCACGAAGTAGCGCTGGAAGAACAGGTAGAGGATCAGCACGGGCACCGTCGCCAGGACGACGGTCGCCATGAGCGGTGGCCAGTTGGTCGCCAGGCCCCCGGCCAGCCGGAACTGGCTGAGGGCGACCGGCAGCGTGTATTGATCCTGTTCCTGGAGGAGGATATAGGGCCAGAAGTAGCCGTTCCACGTTCCCTGGAACTGGAGGATGGCGACCGCCGCCACGGCAGGTCCCGCCAGCGGCAGCATGACCGACCAGAATGTCCTGAACACGTTGGCGCCATCCATCCTTGCGGCTTCTTCGATCTCCCGGGGGATCGACAGGAAGTACTGGCGCAGCAGGAAGATGCTGGACCCGCTCACCGCCAGGATCAGGATGAGGCCAGCGTACTGCATGACGCCCTTCGTCAGCCCCAGCCCGTTGAGCAGCAGGTAGACGGGGATCAGGCGCAGCTGGTCCGGGATCATCAGGGTCGCCAGGACGACGAGGAAGAGGATCTCGCGGCCGCGGAACCGGAGGCGCGCGAAGGCGTAGCCGGCCATGCTGCCGAGCACGACATTGAGGATCGTCACCACGATCGCGATGAAGGCGCTGTTGAGGAAGAGCCGTGGCAGCGTCGGCGTCAGCTCGTTGAACGCGAACTCGTAGGCCTGGAGGGTGAACGGGTCCGGCAAGATCGTCAGGCGCACCGAATCGGGCAGCGTCTTGAAGGACGTGATCAGCGA
>JBKJVO010000017.1:0-9328 GCA_046717305.1 Candidatus Limnocylindrales bacterium | reverse complement strand
GTCCGGGGTCGGTTCCGGGGTCGGTTCCGGGGTCGGTTCCGGTGTTGGTTGGATGCACGGTGTCGGCAGGGGCGCGCCGGACGGGTCCGGCGTGGCCAATGGGTCGAAGGACGTTCCCGGATCGCACGGAGGGGGGACGATCGGTGCGCAGACCTGGGTCGGGGCGAAGACGCCACCCCAGGTCTTGCCGAACGGAGCAAAGCTGTTGAGGTAGAAGTAGCTCGTCATCGTCTTCGATGGGGCGGGCCCGCCCGACGTGCCCGGACCCTTGGCGGCTCGTGCCGCCCACTCCTGCGTGTACTGCTGCCACAACGGGAAGCGCGGCTCGACGGCACTGAAATCCAGGAATGCCTGCTTGACGAGCGGACCGGTGCAGCCGTCCGCCCAGAGCAGTCCTGTCGCCTCGTCGATGTCGAGCACGACGTGCAGGTCATCCGTCCGGGTCGGAACGGTACCCTCGATGAACAGCTCCTTCACCGTCGCAACGGTGTAGGGCCCGGGAAGAAGGCCGCTGAACGCATCGACCTCGGCGGTCACAATGCCGGCCGGCTGCGTGAACTGGGCAACGGGCAGGCCCTGGCTGATCTCGGTGAGGATCCGCGACCAGAGCGGTGCGGAGGAATCGAGCGACAGGCTGCCGGTCGGGATCGGATCCGAATTGCCCATCCAGACACCGGCGACGAGCGCCGGTGCCGCCGGATCCTCGGGCGGGGCAAGGTAGCCGTAGGCGAGCACGTCCTTGGTGTCCGAGGTGGTTCCGGTCTTGTAGGCGGCAGGCCGCCGCTTTCCATCCTGCAGGATCTGCCACTTCCCCCAGTACGGGTTGACGCTCTTGACCGTGTTGCCCTGGAGGATGTCCGTGACGATGTACGCGGCCTGTTCGCTCGCGACCCGTTTGCCGGGTGGCGTGCCCGCCTCGGTCGGATAGATCACGGCCCCCTTGGCATCGCGGACCTCGATGATGGACTCGCGCGGCATCAGCACGCCGCCGTTCGCGATCGCGCCGTAGGCACCCACCATCTCGATCGGGTGCACCTCGAGGGTGCCGATCGATTGCGATGCCACGGGGAGCGTGTCGGGCGGGAACGACATCCCGAAGTCCTTCATCCGCTGGAAGACGTGGTCAAGCCCATTGATCAGCCCGGCCTTGATCGACGGGATGTTCAGCGAGAACTGGAGCGCCGAGCGAAGCCGGACCGGCCCTCGCTCCCGCTTGTCCGCCTGCGTCGGGGTGAACGGCTTCTGGCCGCCGAAGTCGGTGGTCACGTCCATGAACATCGTCGCGGCGGTCATCGTGCCGTCGTCGATGCCGGTGATGTAGTTGATCGGCTTGATCGCGGAACCCGGCTGGCGGAAGCCGTCGGCAAGCACGTCGTACTGCGGCTGGAACTGCGGGCTGCCTTCAGCGTAGTAGGCAGCGCTTCCGGCGTACGCGAGGACCTCGCCGGTTCGGTAGTCGATCACAGCCGCGGCCGCGTTGTGGATGTTCAGTTCCCGCAACTTGGAGATCCAGGCCTGATCCTCCTCGGAGATCCCATACCGGTCCAGGATCCGCCCGGTATTGACGAAGTTGGGTGCCCGCGCGGTCGCGAACAGCCACTTGTCGACGACCTGCTGCATGTTCCAGTCGAGGGTTGTGATGATCCGGTAGCCGCCGGTGTCGACCTTCTCGCAGGCATCCGCGTTCTCCTCACCGCACAGGATCGCGCCAAGCTGGGAGCGGACCTGCCAGACGAAATGCGCCGCCTTCCAGGGGGTCGTTCCCTGTGGGGCGAGACTGACCTCTTCCGTCTTTGCGGCCTCGTATTCGGCAAGCGTGTGCTTCAGCCCGGAGAGGAGACTCCGCGTCTCCATGAGCTCGAGGATCCTGTTCCGCTTGATGACGACGGCGCTGTCCTGGGGGACCACGAGCCTGACGTTCGCCGAAGGGCAATCCACGCCGTCGGTCGGAACCACCGTGCACTCGCGCACAGCGTTCTTGACAAGGTCGAGCTCGGTCGGGGACTGGGGGATTGCGGCGAGGATCGCGACCTCGGCCAGGGTGAGGTCCTTGAGTTCCTTGCCGAAGTAGCCCCGGGCGGCGGCCTGGATCCCATAGCTCTGGTTGCCGTAGAAGTTCTGGTTCAGGTACGCGGTGATGATCTCTTCCTTCCCCTCCTGCCCGGGGAAGGCCTGCGTCAGGCGGATGGACTGGATGATCTCGCGGGCTTTCCGTTCGTAGGTCGAACCGGCAAACGCCTCCTGAGGAAGCAGACGAGCCCGGACGAGCTGTTGCGTGATGGTCGAGCCGCCGCGCGGCCTGCCCTGGATCGTATCGATCGTGGCGGACAGGAACCCGCCGAGGTCAAAGCCGGGATTGCTCCAGAAGTCCTTGTCTTCGACTGCGGTCGTCGCGTCCAGGACCTCGAGCGGGATCTGGGCGAAGGTGACCAGCTCACGCTTCCGCTCCCCGAGGCGGGCCAGCTCCACGGCGCCGGTCCGGGCGTAGATGATCGACGGCTGGTCGAAGCCGAGCTCCTTGAACGCCTGTTTCGGGTCGGGGAGGTCGCGGCTGTAGTACGCGTACGCGCTGACCGCGCCCACGAACACGACGGAGCCCAGGGCGAGGAAGCTGCTGAAGAGGAGGATCGGGATCGCAAGGGCGGCTCGACGAGCGGAGCCGCCACCGCGCCCGCGTCGCGCTGCGCCGTTGCGGCGATGGCGCTGACGCCGTGCGAGGCTGGTCTGCATAACTGCGGCGACGATACCATAGGGCCCGTGGAGGACCTTTCCCCCGATCCGGCGCGGCTCATGACGGATCGCGCGAGCGCCCCGTGACGTCGTTCGATCCCGGGCCGGCCGGTCTGCTCGACGAACTGCGCTGGCGGGGCATGTTCCATGCCGCGTCGGACGGGCTCGAGGCCCGGCTGGCGAGCGGCCGCCCGATCTCCGGCTACATCGGCTTCGACCCGTCCGGGCCGTCGCTGCACATCGGCCACCTCGTGCCGATCTTCGGGCTGATCCACCTTCAGCGCCACGGCGGCCGGCCGGTCGCGCTGGTGGGCGGCGGGACGGGGATGATCGGCGATCCGTCCGGGCGGTCGGCGGAGCGGAACCTGCTGGATCGCGAGACGCTGGCTGCCAACGCGGACGCGATCCAGGCGCAACTGGGACGCTTCCTCGACTTCTCCGGGGGAGCAGCCGGGGCGCGCGTGGCGAACAATCGCGACTGGCTGGAGCCGATGACCGTGATCGACTTCCTGCGGGACGTGGGCAAGCACTTCACCGTCCCGTACATGCTCGCGAAAGACTCGGTCCAGGTCCGCCTGGATCGGGGGCTGTCGTTCACCGAGTTCAGCTACATGCTCCTGCAGTCGGCCGACTTCGCCCATCTCCACCGGACGCTGGGCGTCGAGATGCAGATGGGCGGCGCGGACCAGTGGGGGAACATCACCGCCGGCCTGGAATTGATTCGCCGAACGGCGGCCGGTGTCGAAGGCCACGAGCCCGCGTACGCGCTGGCGTACCCGCTCCTGCTGTCGTCGGCGGGGACGAAGTTCGGCAAGTCTGCCGAGGGCGACTCCATCTGGCTCGATCCCACCCGGACCTCGCCGTTCGCCTTCTACCAGCACTGGCTCAACACGGACGACCGGGACGTCGGGGTCTACCTCCGTTGGTTCACCACGATGTCGCCGGACGAGATCGAGGCGCTCGATGCCGAGGTCGTCGCGCAACCCGGGGCGCGGGCCGCCCAACGGGCGCTGGCGTTCGACGTCACCGGTCGGACGCACGGGGCCGATGTCGCCCGCCAGGCGGCGGAGGACTCCGTCGCCCTCTTCTCGCCGGGGTCGATCCGCGACCCGGCTGTTCTCGAGCGGCTATGGGCGAGCGTCGGTGGTTTCAGCGTCGGCGCGGCAGGTGCCGCGGCCAGCGCTGCGACCGTGTTGGCGTCGGCCGGGATCTTCTCCTCGAACGGCGAGGCCCGGCGGATGATCCAGAACGGCGGCCTGACGATCAACGGCGAGCCGATGCGCGACCCAATCGCCCCGATGCCCCCACCGATCGCCGGCACGTGGTGGGAAGTCCGCATCGGGAAGCGCCGACGCGAGATCGGCCGCCTGACGACGTGACCCGAGCGACTCACCGGAAGGCCCGCTCCACGCTACGCACGCACATTCCCACACGCCAAGCGACGGTGGCATGTTCTCATCAGCGGGCGTGCCGCGACCGGAGGACGTCGATGACCGAGCTGGGCGATTGACCTCGCTCGGCGAGCAGGACAAGCGCGTGGTAGAGGAGGTCCGCCGCCTCGCCGGCAAGCGCGGATGACGTGGCTGCCCGGTCGAGTCCGGCGACCTCGGCCGCGGCATCGTCCTTGGCGGCTATGAGGACCTCGGTGGCTTCCTCGGTGATCTTGCGTCCGGCGGCATCAACGCCGCCGTCGAGGAGTGAGGTCGTGTACGAGCCGGCTGGTCGGGTTCGGCGGCGCGCGTCGATGGTCGCCCAGAGGGTCTCGAGCCAGGCGAAGCCCTGAGGATTGAGCCCCGGCGCGCTTGTTCTCGAAATCGAGGCCTCGGGATCGAAGCAACTCCGCGTTCCACGGTGGCACGTCGGGCCGGCCGGGTGGACGGTGGCGAGGATGGCGTCGCCGTCGCAGTCGAGATCGAGGCGCACGAGCCGCAGGACGTTGCCGCTCGTCTCGCCCTTCCGCCAGAGCTGGCCGCGCCACCGCGAGTGGAAGTGGACCTCACCGGTGGCGAGCGTGGCGGCGAGCGCCTCGGCGTCCGTGTACGCAACCATGAGGACACGACCGTCGGCCTCGTCCTGAACGACGACCGGAACGAGGCCATCGGCGCCCCAGCGCGGCTCGGGGATCACGCGGCGACCCCGGGAGTCAGGCGAACAGGAATTCCGGCCGCCAGCAGCGCCTGCTTGACCTCGGCGATCGAATGGATCCGCCGGTGGAAGATCGAGGCTGCCAGGACGGCGTCGGCACCACCGATGGCGACCGCGTCGACAAAGTCGGCCGGCCCGGCGGCCCCACCCGACGCGATCACCGGCACCGAAACCCGATCCGTGATCGCTCGGAGGAGTGCGGTGTCATAGCCGGACTGCGTGCCGTCGCGGTCGATCGATGTCACGAGGAACTCACCGGCGCCCAGCTCGGCAACACGGACCGCCCAGGCGATCGCGTCAAGTCCGGTCGTGTCGCGGCCCCCGCGCACGAGGACCTCCCAGGACGGCGGCGCGCCCGGCATGCCCACCACGCGACGGGCGTCGATCGCGACGACGACCGCCTGACGCCCAAACCGGCGCGCGCACCTGGCCACGAGATCCGGATCCGCGACCGCAGCGGTGTTGAGCGAGACCTTGTCCGCCCCTGCCCGGAGGACGTCGCGCATCTCCCGGACGGTCCGTACCCCGCCGCCGACCGTGAGTGGGATGAACGCCCGACGAGCGGTTCGCTCGACGATGTCGAGGAGCGTGCCGCGGCCCTCGGGCGCAGCCGAGATGTCGAGGAAGACGAGTTCATCGGCGCCCTCGTCCGCGTAGCGAGCCGCGAGTTCGGGCGGATCCCCCTCGTCCACGAGGTCCACGAAGCGCGTGCCCTTCACGACGCGCCCGTTCGCGACATCCAGGCACGGGATCACGCGTCGCCGGAGCATTCAGTCGCCTCCCGCGGTGCCGCCCGCGCCGACCGGGCTTCGCTCGGCCCCCGAGCCCGCAGCGAGGGCTGTCGCCCAGCGCGTGAAGTTGCCGAGGAGCCGCAACCCGGCGCCGGCGCTCCGCTCCGGGTGGAACTGGACGCCGAGCACGTTCCCCCGATCGACGGCCGAAACGAACGGCTCACCGTGACCCGTCTCGGCAAGGACAACCGACGCCCCGACGGCCCCGCTCGGGCGTCCGGCATACGAGTGGACGAAGTAGAAGTCCGTGCCATCCGCAATCCCCGCGAAGAGCGTGTGCTCCCGGCGGCGCTCCACCTGGTTCCAGCCGATGTGGGGGAGCGTGGGCGCCCGTTCCAGTCGGACGGTCCGGCCGGGGATCACCCCGAACGTCGTCGCACCGTCCTCATCGCTGCCCTCGAACAGGAGCTGGAGGCCCAGGCAGATCCCGAGGTACGGTCGCCCAAGGGCGATCCAGCGGAGCAGCGGATCCACGAGCCCGGCGCGGCTGAGCCGGCGCATGGCCGGCCGGGCGGCGCCGACGCCGGGAACGACGACCGCTTCGGCGCCCTCGAGGTCGTCCGGGCTCGTCGCAATGCGGACATCCGCGCCGACGAACGTCAGTGCCTGCTCGATGCTCACGAGGTTGCCGGCGCCGTAGTCCACGACCGCGACTCGGAGGCCGCCCCGGGGCCCGGGCGACGTCACCCGGCCGCTCCCTTCGTGGAGGCCACGCCGGCGCGTCGCGGATCCTGCTCGCACGCGGCGCGAAGGGCGCGGGCGATGGCCTTGAACGCGGCCTCGGCGAGATGGTGATCGTTCCGCCCCGTGCCGCGGATGTGGAGGGTGCTCCCCGAGCTGCGTGCGAATGCCTCGAGCGCGTGCTCCACCATCTGCGTCGAGAGCGCGCCGATCCGGTCTGCGCGGAACGGCAAGTCCACGATCGCGTATGGGCGGCCGCCGATGTCGATCGCGGCGGTTGCGAGCGCCTCGTCCATCGGCACGGACGCGTCGCCGAACCGGCGAATGCCGGCGCGGTCCCCGAGCGCCGCCGCGAGTGCGGCGCCGAGCACCAGGGCCACATCCTCGACCGTGTGGTGGTCGTCCACCTCGAGGTCACCGGCGGCCTCGATCCGGAGATCGATGAGCGAGTGGTGGGCCAGTGACGTGAGCAGGTGGTCGTAGAACCCGACCCCGGTCGAGACGCTCGCCTCCCCGGTGCCGTCGAGGGCGACACGAATGGTGACCTCGGTCTCGCGCGTTCGGCGTCGGAGGGCGGCGGTGCGCGGGCCGGCCTCGAGCGTCTCGAGCGTGCCGAGCGGCGTAGTCATCCAGCCCCCTCCTGGCGGAGTTCGCGGGCAGCCTCGATCAGGCGATCGTTCTCGGCCTCGGACCGGACGGTGATCCGAAGGCAATGGGCAAGGGGATGGCCGGCCCCGAACGTCCGGGGCACGAGCCCGCGCGTCAGCAGGCCCTCGGCGACCCGTTCGGCCTCGGTTGCCGTCCCGAAGTCCACCAGGACGAAGTTCGTCACCGACGGCCCCACTCGCCACCCGGCGGGTGCCAGCTCCGCCGTGAGGCGGCCACGTTCCCGCTCCACGCGGTCCAGGTTCGCGGCAAGGATCCCGTCGTCGAGGAGCGCCTCGGTCACGATCGACACCGACGGGACGGCCACCGAGCCCGGCGGTCGATACGGCGCGAGCTGATCGATGATCTCCGACCTCGCGACCCCGAACCCGACGCGGAGGCCTGCCAGCGCATAGGCCTTGCTCGCCGTCCGGATCACGATGAGACGGGGATAGGTCATTCGGAGGCCCACGAGGGATCGCCCCACGAACTCGGCGTACGCCTCGTCGAGGACGACGACGGGTGGCTCCGTTCCGTCCGCAACCGCATCGGCAGCGATCCCCTCGAGCAGGTCCTCGATCGCGCCGTCCGGCTCGGCCTGCGCGGTCGGGTTGTTCGGGCTGCACAGCCAGACGACGTTGGCGCCTCGCGCCGCCGCCCGGACTGCCGGGCCGTCGAAACCGTACCCGGCGTCGGGACCCAGGCGCGGTACGCCGCGGACGGTCGCGCCGCGCTGTTCCGTGCCCACGCGGTACATCGCGTACGAGGGCGTCGGAATCACCGCGGCCCCGCCCGGTGGCAGGAACGCCTTCGAGATGAGATCCAGGATCTCGTCCGCGCCGGCGCCGACGAGGATCTCGTCCGTGCCGACGCCATAGCGGGCCGCTGCGGCCTCGATGAGACGGCGATAGTCGGACGGTGGGTACTCGGAGATCGGCCGGTCAAATCGGCCGCCGGCCAGCAGGCGCAGGGCGAGTTCCGGCGGAACCGGCGAGGTGTTGAGGTCGAAGCGCGCGATGCGCTCGATCGGGACCCCGTACCGTGCTGCGACCTCCTCGTCCGTGGCCTCCCACGTGTAGGCGATCGGCGCGGTCGGGGAGGTGAAGGTGACGGGCGTCGGGCTCACGAGGCAGCCTCCGGCATCGCTGGATCGTCCTCGAATCGGAGCTCGACGGCCTGGGCGTGGGCGGCCAGCCCTTCGGCCATGGCGAGCGTGCGGATCGTCGGGCGGAGCGCACGCAACCCGTCGGGCGTGATCCGCTGGATCTGGATGAACTTGCCGAAGGTCTCCACGGAGAGGGGCCCGCAGCCGCGTGCCAGGCCGCCGGTCGGCAGGACGTGGTTCGCACCCGTCGCGTAGTCGCCGGCTGACTCGGGAGCCCAGGGACCCACGAAGACCGACCCGGCGTTCCGGATCGCATCGACCGCCACTTCGACCTCATCGACATCCACGGACACGTGCTCCGGTGCATAGGCATTCACCACCGCAATCGCGGCGGCCACGTCCGCGACGAGAACGACGCGGCCATACGTCGCCAGCGATCGGGCGAGGATCTCGCGACGGGGCGCGGCTTCGAGGAGCGTACCGATCTCGTGCTCCACCGCGTCGGCGAACGCCTCCGATGTCGTCACGAGGATCGCCGGCGAGTCCGGGCCGTGCTCGGCCTGGGTGATGAGATCTGCGGCGACCCAGCGCGGGTCCGCCGGTGGATCGGCCACCACCATGCCCTCCGATGGGCCCGCCGGAAGGTCGATCGCGGTCAGCCCGGCCAGCTCGAGCTTCGCTGCCGTCACCCACGCATTGCCGGGACCAACCACGAGATCCGCCGGCTCGATCCCGAGGTCCGGCAGGCCGTACGCGAGGGCACCGATCGCCTGGGCGCCGCCGGCCACGATCAGCGCGTCAACCCCCAGGAGGCCCGCCGCGCCGCGGAGTACAGCGTTCACGGTGCCGTCCGGGCCCGCAGGCGACGCCACGACGATCGAGGTCGCGCCGGCGACCCGCGCCGGAACGACCGTCATGACCAGCGAGGACGGGTACGCGGCGGCACCCCCGGGAACGTACGCGCCGACGCGGGCCACCGGGACCCATCGGCGCTGGATCTCCACCCCCGGGATGATGCGAGTGACCGTCGAGCTTGGTCGCTGGCGTTGGGCGAACCGCCGGACGTTGGCGATCGCGGCGGTCAGGGCGGTGCGGGTCGGGGTGTCGAGAGCATCTGCGGCGGCGGCCAGCTCGTCTCGGCCCAGGACGAGGCGCCCATCGGCAAGGCCGCCGCCAAACCGCCGCGACGCCGCCGCGACCGCGACGCTTCCCCCGCGGCCCACCTCCGCGA
>JBKJVO010000016.1:0-5240 GCA_046717305.1 Candidatus Limnocylindrales bacterium | reverse complement strand
GGACAGGTCCGGTCGATGCCCCTCGCGGGTATGGATCACGAACATGCCGGCCGCGCGACAGGCTTCGAGCACCTTCTGGGCCGGCTTGACTGCCTTGAGCAGCAGCGACGTGTCGTTCCCGAGCGATTCTCCGAAGCCGCCCGGGTACACGAAGTCGCGCTGGAAGTCGATCATCACCAGCGCGGTCTTTTCGAGCGTGAACTCGAAGTCGTACGGTTCCGCGTTGACCTTGGTCATCCTGTCCTCCTGTTCGATGGCTTCTCGTCGCTGACAATCCGCGTGCCTGTCTCACCGGCGATCGCGCGTCCGAGCGCCGCGGGCGTCGTGATCAGGACCTCCTCTCCGCCGCGTTCCAGGAACTGGATCGCGGCCTCCACCTTGGGGCCCATGCTGCCCTTCGGGAACTCACCCGCCGCGTTCCAGGCCGCGGCCTCCGAGCTCGTCATTCGTTCGACCCAGCGCTCGTCCGGCTGGCGGAAGTGGATTGCCACCCGCTCCACGCCGGTGGACAGAATCAGGAGCGGGACGCCCAGGCTTGCACCGAGCAGGGCGCTCGCCCGGTCCTTGTCGATGACGGCCTCGACGCCCTGATATCGGCCGGGGGCCGTCTCCACGACGGCGATCCCGCCGCCCCCAACGGCGATGACGATGAACCCTGCGTTCACGAGCGCACGGATCTGTTCGAGTTCGACGATGCGCTGCGGCTTCGGCGAGGCCACGACCCGTCGATAGCCGCGGCCGCTGTCTTCGACGATCGTCCAGCCGTCCCGCGCGGCCTTCGCCTCCGCCTCCCCCTTCGCGTAGAAGGGCCCGATCGGCTTGGTCGGGCGCTCGAACGCCGGGTCCTTGGGATCGACCACGACATGGGTCAGGACGCAGACCACGCGATCAGGCAGGCCGCGCTCAGCGAGCTCGTTGAGGAGCGCCTCGCCGAGGATGTGGCCGATCCCGCCCTGCGAGTCGGCCACGGACATCTCAAGACTCAGCCTGGGGATCGGCGCGTCGTCCGGGACGAGCTCGGAGCGAAGCAGGATGAAGCCGACCTGCGGTCCATTGCCGTGGGTCACGACAATGCCCCAGCCCTCGGCAACCAGATCGGCGATGTGGCGGGCGGTCTCGGTCGCGTTGTCGCGCTGTTCGGCGATCGTGCCGCGTTGACCGTCGAGGATGAGCGCGTTGCCGCCGATCGCGATCACGGCCCGGTGCTCCATCAGGCGGTCGCCTCCGCGACTACCCGGGCGGCCGAGGCCGTGACTCCGAGGCTCGCCGCGAGCGCGCCCAGGCCCGCGGCGAAGCAGCCGAGCGGCGCGCGGGCGATCCCGGCCCCGATCTGGCCGACGCCCGCCTGGCGGTGGGCAATCCCGGTGTTGATGACCGGGGCGATCCCCGAGTCCACGACCCGCCGCGCGTCGATCCCCGTCGGCGTGCCCGCGAACGCGAGGGAGGGGAGGGCGTAGGCCGGGTTGCGGGCGAGCGTGATCCGGCCCATCAGCCGGGTGAACTCGAGGGCATCCTCGGCACTGCCGCCCACGAACCGGACGATCGCCGGCGCGGCGGCCATCGCGAAACCGCCGATCCCGAAGGTCTCCGTGATCGCACTGTCGCCCAGGTCCGGGTTCGCGTCCTCGGGCCCGTAGCCCGGGAAGTACAGGCCGTCCGGGACACCGACCGGTGAGGTGAACCACGCATCGCCCGTGCCCGACAGCCGAATCCCGAACTCGACGCCGTTCCGGGACATCGCGGTCACGACGGACGACCCGGCGATGCCGTGGGCGGCGTCCAGGGCGGACTTGCACGAAGCCATGGACAGGTTGAGGTAGAAGTGGTCGTTGCCGCGCAGGAAGTCGAGCACCGCGGCCGCGGTCGCGCCGTCCGCGGTCCGCACGATCGATGGCGCGAGCGTCCGGACGAACAGCGAGGTGGCCGCGACGTTCCGGTTGTGCCCCTCGTCGCCCATCTGGAGGGCCTGTCCGGTCAGGCTTCGAAGGTCGATTGGTCCCGACGCCCGGAGCGCCGCGGAGATGGCCGGACCCAGCACGTCGCGGAACCAGCCGAGCCGCTCCAAAACCGACGCGTCATACGCGCCAAATCGGAGCACCTTGCCGAGGCCCTCGTTCAGCGTCGCGTGGGCAACCGTGCCGCCGGCCTGGTTCTCCACGACCACCACCGGCATGGACGGGCTCACGACACCGGCCATCGGTCCGACCGCGCCGTGGTGATGGCACGGCGAGAACTCGACGGCGCCGGAGCCAGCAAGGGCCTCCGCCTCCTCCGGGGAGGTCGCCCAGCCCTCGAACAGGATTGCACCGACGATCGCCCCGCGGACCGGGCCGCACATCCGCTCCCACTCGATCGGCGGCCCGGAGTGGAGGAGGCGGCGCCCGTCCAGGCCCAGGGCCTCGCGCGCCGGCCGAACGTCGACGAGCAGCGGCTGCGCCGCGAGGAGTCGTTCCACCGCGGTCGCGTTGGCCGCCGCGACGGTCCGGCCGACCGGATCTGCCGGATCGTCTTCGAGACGGGCAAGAAGCAGCCCGGTGTCGCGATCGCCCTCGGCCGGCGGCCGCCAGTCCAGGGCGGCGACCTGGACTCCGCGCGCGGCCGGCGCCTCGACGAACATGGAAAGACCCACGTTCACCGCCCGGAGCCCGCCTGGGAACAGCTGCGACGCGGTCATCGATCCCTCGGCCATCAGATCACCGCGCCCGCGGCGCGTCCGGACGATCCTGCGGAGCCGCTCGTCACGCCGGCCCCACCCAGGGCGCGTGCGACGATCGTCGCGGCGATCCCGGCGGCCCGGGCGTTGCTCGGCGCGAGGAGGACGCCGGCGGTGGCGAGGATGGATTCCTGCGCGGACCGGCCCTGTGGGTCGGCCTCCGTGCCGCAGACCGAGGCGACGATGGTCAGCGACCGGCCGGCAGCCGACGCTCGATCGCGCGCGGCCCGGATCGCCGGCACCAGCGCCCCGGCGGGATCCTCGTGCGAGCCGTAGCCCAGGACGACGTCGAGGAGGATGACGGCCGTGGACGGATTCTCGGCAGCCTCCACGATCCACTCGTTCCGGAGCCGAGGATCGATCATCGGGTGCGGCCTGCCCACGGTGTACTCGTCGTCGCCCAGATCCAGGATCTCGTGGGTCTTCGCGGCGTCAGCGCCAAGGATTGACTTCAGCACGAGCTTCGCCTCGCCGGCGAGGGAGCCGCCGGCGTACAGGCCGCGGATCCGCCACTGACCATGCGACAACCGGGCGATCTGGCCCGAGGCGGCTGCGGCGAGCTCCTTGCTCGGCGATTCCTCCGCCGGGAGCGGCGCGCCACGCGAGAGGGCCACAGCGGCCGCCGCGGCGGATTCGAACGTTCCCGCCGGGACGAGACCGTGCTCCCGGATGACGTCCGGGTCTCCGCCGAGAAAGTTGACGACGACCGGCGTGCGGAGGGCCCCGGCAGCGCGCAGCACCAGTCGCGCCACCTCGTCGGCGGGAGGTTTTGAGATCAGGACGATGACCCGGGTGCCGGGGTCCGCCTCCAGTCGTTGCAGCGCCGCAAGCATCATCCGCCCCCCGACTCGGGCATCCAGGTCCCGGCCACCGACACCGATCGCCTGCGAGACGCCGCCGCCGGCAAGGTCGATGAGCGAGCTCACCTGCTGGAGCCCGGTCCCGGAGGCGCCGATGAGCCCGATCTCCCCGCGCCGGACCGCGTTCGCGAAGCCGAGCGGCACCCCGTCCAGGATTGCCGTCCCGCAATCCGGGCCCATCAGGAGCAACCCGCGCTCGATCGCGAGCGACTTGAGCTCGATCTCGTCCTCGATGGGGACGTTGTCGCTGAAGAGGAACACGTTGAGGCCGTGCTTCAGCGCCTTGAGCGCCTCCGCCGTGGCATACGTGCCCGGCGTGGAGATCAGCGCGAGCTCGGCACCGCCGAGGTCCGCCACGCCTTCGGCGATCGTCCGCCACTCGGTTCGGGTCGCCTCACTGGAGGCCCCGTCGCTCGTGCCGGACAGGCGGGTCGCGGCGAGGTCCAATGCCGTTGATGCCGCGCCGTCGTCGTCCGCGGCGACGGCCACCACGAGGTCGTTCGGGCCGGCGTCGAGCGCCGCATCGGCGAGCAGGCCGGCCTCGGCGAGGACCTCTCGGTTCGCCGGGGTGGCCATCACCAGGCCCGCGCGGGTGATCCCCGCGAGCCCCTCAAGCTCCGCCGCGATCCGCATGAGCTCGACAGAATCGCGATAGCTGTTCGGAAAGACGCGAGCGTGGACGGTCACGCGGCGCGCCTCGCGGCCACGGCGGTCGACGTGGCGGTCGCCGGGACGCCGATCAGCGCATCCAACCCGAGAAGCACCCCGACGAGGGTGTCGGCGCCGGAGGTCGCGCCCCAGGCGAGCGCTCGATCGATCGCGGGCGGCACCGCGACGGGATCGGCGCCCAGGAGCGCGGCGAGCAGATCGTGCAGCCCGCCGGCGAACTCGCCGGCGGCCGCGTGCCGCAGGAACGTCGCAGCCACGATGGTGGTTCGGGCCGGAGCGCCGTCCGCGGCACGCCGGAGGAACCCGGTGCCCCCCGGTCGGAGCATGGCGCACGCCGCCGCGACCCCGACGAGCGCATCGTCGCCGGAGGGCGTGAGGCCCGGACCGAGCCCGATGAGGGATTCCGCGGCGACCTCAGCTGCCCGGAGGTCGTCGCCGCCCAGTGCTCCACCCAGCCGCTGAAGTCGCGGCAGCGCAAGTCGCGCGGTTGGGCAGCCCTCGAATAGGGACCCTCGGACCAGCAGGCATCCGAGGCCGTCTCGACGACCATCACTCCGGCGAAGGACGGCGGTGGCCGCGACATCCCGGACCCAGGCGGACCGCTCCCGCCACCGAGAGCGGGCGGCGGCATCGCCCGTCGGCGTCAGGCGCGGATCCCACGATGCTGCCCCGGCGAGGCCAACTTCAAACCCGATCGCCGGAACGGAGACGCGCCGGGCATCGATGAACGTCGGCAGGCCTGGACGTAACCCGAGCCCGAGGAAATCGGCCGGCCCCTCGAGCGTGATCCCGTTCGGAAGCGGGGTCACCGCCGGCCCGGTGATCGTCAGCAGCCCGATCCCGGTCTCGAGGTTGACGGCCGAGCGGTAGACGCCCTGGACGGTGGCTCGGCCGGTTCGTTGGAGGAGCGGCCGAATGGCGTCGCTGACGAGCGCTGCCCTCGGGGCGCGGGACCGGTCGTGGGTCGCCTGCATCGGGCTGATCGTACGGACGCGTCC
>JBKJVO010000015.1:0-20121 GCA_046717305.1 Candidatus Limnocylindrales bacterium | reverse complement strand
GCTCCGGTGTTCCCGGCAGCGTCGGCAGCTTTTGTCGGGTGAGCGAGAGCCCGACCGGCCCGGACGGCGACTCGGCCCCGCGCTCCAGGGCGATGGCCCACGCCGCCGCGGCCTCGTTCGCGTCGCCGGGCCGGATGAACCAGAGGTTCGGGATCGCCCGGAGGGCCGCGTAATGCTCCACGGGCTGATGCGTCGGGCCGTCCTCGCCGAGACCGACGGAGTCGTGGGTCCACACGTAGATGACGTGGAGCCCCGCGAGCGAGGCGAGGCGGCCGGAGCCGCGCATGTAGTCGCTGAACGTCAGGAACGTGGCCGCGTACGGGATGAAGCCGCCGTGGTAGGCGATCCCGTTCGCAACGCCGCCCATCGCGTGCTCGCGAACGCCGAACCGGAGGTTTCGCCCGGCAGCGTCAGCCTCGAAGTCGCCGCCACCCTTGATGTCCGTCAGGTTGGATTCCGAGAGATCCGCCGCCCCGCCGAACAGCTCCGGCACGGGTTCCGCCAGTGCGGCGATCGCCGCCTGGCTCGCCTGGCGCGTGGCAAAATCCTCTCCAAGCGCGTACGACTTCAGGCTCGCGTCCCAGCCGGCGCGCAGGTCTCGCGCGAGGCGGCGACGGAGCTCGGCGGCCTCGGTGGGAAACGACTCGGCGTAGCGCGTCATGCGGGCCTCCCAGTCGGCGACCAGGCGCTCGCCCGCCGGTACGGCCGCCCGGAACACCTCCCGTGCCGCGTCCGGCACGAGGAACTGGGCATCCGGATCCCAGCCGTAGGCCTGCTTCGTGAGCCGGACCTCCTCCTCGCCGAGCGAGGCGCCGTGGGCCTTCTGGGTGTCCTGCTTGTTCGGGCTGCCGAAACCGATGTGGGTACGGACGGCGATGATCGACGGCCGGTCGTCGGACCGAGCCGCCTCGACGGCGCTCGCGATGGCGGCCGTGTCGTTGCCGTCCTCGACGCGCCGCGTGTCCCAGCGATAGGCCGCGAACCGGGCAAGGACGTCCTCCGACCAGGCCATGTTCGTCGGGCCATCGAGCTGGATGTGGTTGTCGTCATAGAGGACGACGAGCTTGCCGAGACGCAGGTGGCCGGCGAGGCTCGCCGACTCGGACGCAATGCCCTCCTGTAGATCGCCATCGCTCACGACGACATACGTCCAGTGATCGACGACGTCATGGTGCGGCCGGTTGAATTCATGGGCGAGGCGGCGCTCGGCGATCGCCATCCCGACCGCGTTCGTGAAGCCCTGGCCGAGCGGGCCGGTCGTGGCCTCGACCCCTGGGGTGAGCCCATATTCCGGGTGGCCCGGCGTCCGGGAACCCCACTGCCGGAACGACTTCAGGTCCTCGAGGGTGACGTCGTAGCCCGTCAGGTGGAGGAGCGAGTAGAGGAGCATCGAGGCATGTCCGGCCGACAGCACGAACCGATCGCGGTCCGGCCACGTCGGGTTCGTTGGCGCGTGGCGCAGGAACCGCGTCCAGAGCGCGAATGCCATCGGCGCGGCGCCCATTGGCGCGCCAGGGTGTCCCGAGTTCGCCTTCTGGACGCCGTCGATCGACAGCGTCCGGATGGTGTTGATCGCCAGGCGTTCGAGGTCGGGGGTCAGGTCGGTCATGTGGGGGGATCGTACCAACGCCAGCCCATACCGACGAACCCGAGGCAGGTCCGCGCCTGACCGCGCCTGACCGCGCCTGACCGCGCCGGCACCACTCTCTGTTTCTGATGCGCGTGCCCGCATCAGTCTGGATCCATACGTCCGACGTTGATGCGGCCACGCGCATCAAGAACGGAACTGTCGCCCGGCACCTCGACCAGCGGGCCGACGAGCAGCAGGCCGACGTCCAGCGCCGGTCGGTCTCGACCCCGATACCATCCACCCGTGGCACCGTCAGACCCGAAGCCGCGCGTGCTCGTTCTGGGCGACCTCGTCCTCGACGTCGTCCTGGCCCCGGACCGGCCGATCGAGATTGGTACGGACGTCCCGGGCACCGTCGGGATTCGCCAGGGCGGCTCGGCCGCGAACACGGCCCGCTGGCTCGCCCGCCTCGGTGTCGAGACCCAGCTCGTGTGCGCGGTGGGGCGGGACGGTGCCGGTCGATCCCTCGTTGACCAGATCGGCCGCGACGGGGTTCGCGTCCGCGCCGCGCGGATGGCGGGACTGCGGACCGGCCGGATCGGCGTGATTGTCTCGTCCACCGGCGAACGCTCGTTCGTGGCGGACCGTCGGGCGGCCCTCGCGCTCAGGCCGGACCATCTTCGCCCGGAGTGGTTCACCGGCCTGGACCTGATCCACGTTCCCGCCTACTCGCTGATGGGCGAGCCGATCGCCGCCGCCGCGCGCGCCGCGGTGGCCCTTGCCCGCGCGAACGGCGCTCGGGTCTCCAGCGACCTGTCGTCCATCGGGCCGCTTCTCGCCGAGGGCCGCCGTGCAGCTCGCGAGCTGATCGCCTCGATCGCGCCGGACATCCTGTTCGCGACCGAGAACGAGGCACAGGTGTTCCTGGGCCGTGACGCCGCGGACGGCATGGTCGAGCACGCGGCGATCGCCGTGATCAAGCGTGGATCGCGCGGCGCGCGCGTGCTCGCACGCGCGGAGGACGACAGCGTGCTCCGGTTCGACGTGGCGACGGCGCGCCTGGCTGCCACGGACACGACCGGTGCCGGCGACGCATTCAGCGCGGGGTTCATCGCCGGCTGGCTGACGGCCTGGGCGGCCGGGCGGAACGCACCGGACGCCCTCCACCGCGCGACGGTGGCCGGACATCGCGCCGCCGCGCGGCAGCTCGCGACCTCCAGGCAGGAGCTCCCGCCCGGATGACCGGATCCATTCGCGACCGTCTCCTGATCCAGCCCGAGGTCGCCGACGCGCTGGCGGCCGGCCGTCCCGTCGTCGCCCTCGAGTCCACCCTGATCAGCCACGGCCTCCCGTATCCCCAGAACGTCGAGGTCGCCCGAGCATCCGAGGCCGCCGTTCGCGAATCCGGGTCCGTGCCGGCCACCGTCGCCATCCGCGGCGGCCGCCTGCTGGTGGGTCTGGACGACGCCGCGCTCCACGCGCTCGCCACGGCGCCGTCCGGGAGCGTCCTCAAGGCCGCTCGGCCAAGCCTCTCGGCCGCGCTCACCCGCAACGGCTGGTCCGCCACGACCGTGTCAGCGACGATGATCGCCGCGCATGCTGCCGGGATCATCGTCTTCGCGACCGGCGGGATCGGCGGGGTCCACCGCGGTGCGCTCGGCGGCCCGGGGACGACGGAGCCCGCGACCTTCGACATCTCCTCCGATCTCGAAGAGCTCGCCAGGACCCCGATGATCGTCGTCTGCGCCGGCCCGAAGGCGATCCTCGACATCCGCGCGACGATCGAGTTCCTCGAGACACGCGGGGTGCCGGTCGTCGCCGTCGGGCAGGTGGACCTGCCCGGGTTCACGGCCAGGTCGTCCGGGCTGCGGGCCCCGTGGAGCGTGCCGGACGTGGCGGCCGCCGCGGACCTCGCCGCCGCGCACATCGCCCTCGGTCTCGGGAGCGGGATCGTCATCTGCGTGCCCGTCCCGGCAGACGTGGCACTCCCCGATGAGCTGGCACGAGCCGTCGCCGCGCGGGCCGCCCGCGAGGCGGACGAGGCCGGTGTTCATGGCCCGGCGTTGACCCCGTGGCTCCTCGCCCGGATCGCGGAACTGACCGACGGCGCCTCTGTCCGCGCCAACACCGCGCTCATCGTCAACGACGCCCGCGTCGCGGGGCAGATCGCGGGGCGCCTGGCGGCGTCGTGATCAATCCGTGGGCAAATGTCGCGGAACGGCTTCGGTGCTACGATCACCCGCCCGCAATTGCCTGCTCCCGTGGGGTTCGCCGTGCCCGCCGATTCGATCAGCCAGACACCCATGACGCCGCCGCTCGCCATCGAGACACGCCTTGTCCGGCGCGTCTACGCCGCGAAGCCGAGACCGATCGTCGCCCTTGACGGGATCGATCTCGACGTGCCGCCGGGCGAGTTTTTCGGGCTCCTGGGTCCGAACGGCGCCGGCAAGACGACGCTCATCAAGATCCTCACGACGCTCCTCCTGCCGTCGTCCGGGACCGCCCGCGTCTTCGGCTTCGATGTCGAGCATGAGACGAAGCAGATCCGCCGGATCATGAACATGGTGGCCGGCGGGGAGCAGTCGGGTTACGGAATCCTGACCGTTCGCGAGCAGCTCTGGATGTTCACCCAGTTCTACGGGCTGGCGAGCGCCGAGGGCTGGAGCCGCGTGGACGAGCTCATCGAGGCGGTGGGCCTCGCCGAGCAGCGCCTCCAGCGGGTGAGCACCCTGTCCACCGGCCAGCGCCAGAAGATGAACCTCGCCCGCGGCCTGCTCAATGACCCGTGGATCCTCTTTCTCGACGAGCCGACCCTGGGCCTGGACGTCTCCGCGGCACGATCCCTGCGCGAGCTAATCGTGGAGTGGCAGCACGCGGTCCCCGGCCGGACGATCCTGCTCACGACCCACTACATGGCCGAGGCGGACGATCTGTGCGACCGGATCGCGATCGTCGACCATGGCCGGATCCTCGCGATCGGTTCGCCGGCCGAGCTCAAGAGGCGCGTCCAGCGCGAGTCGATCTTCCGGATCGAGCTGGACCGCCTCGACGGCGGGTCGAACACCCTGGCACGGCTGCCCGGCGTCGTGAGTGCGAGCGCCGCTGCCGCCGGCGCCGACGATGCCGCGGAGCGCCAGGTGGTCGTGATGAACCTCGTCCTGGAGGACGACGGCGCGCTCGGGCAGGTCGTCGGTGCGCTCGCCGCGACGGGCTCGCAGATCCTGGGCCTCCGGAAGTCCGAGCCGACCCTGGAGGACGTCTTCGTCGAGCTCGTGGGCCGTGGCTTCGAGGAGTCGGAGCTCGCGGCATCGGTCGGGGAGGGAGCCGCCTGATGGCCGCGTCCCGGATGAACCTGGTCGGGCGCGCCGGCGTGAGTCCGCAGGAGGCGGCGGACTGGAGCCGTCGGCAGGTGATCCTGACGGACCTCCGTTCGATCCGCGGCCGTGCCTACCCGCGCGTGATGGGCCTGTTCCGTGAACCCTCGTGGGTCCTGTTCGAGATCCTGCTGCCATTCCTTGCGACGTCCGCGTTCGTGTTCGTCTACCGGGCCCTGGACGCGCCGCAGGAGTACGTTGGCTTCGTCGTCCTCGGCGGCGCCCTCACGGCGTTCTGGCTGAACGTGATCTGGATGATGGCGAACCAGCTCTACTGGGAGAAGAGCCAGGGGAATCTGGAACTCTACTTCGCCGCCCCGATGCATTTCATGTCCATCCTGTTCGGGATGGCCCTCGGCGGGATGGTGATGAGCTCCACGCGGGCGGCAACGGTGCTGGTGATCGCCGGAATCCTCTACGAGGTCACGTTCTCCGTCGACCAGTGGGCCCTCCTGCTCGGGGTCTTCGTGCTCACGCTCGGGGCGCTGTACGGCCTGGGCATGGTCCTCGCCAGTCTCTTCCTCGTCTGGGGTCGCGAGGCGTGGCACATGGGCCAGCTGTTCACAGAGCCGGTCTACTTCGTGTCCGGCCTGAACTTCCCGGTGGCGCGGCTGGGCTTCCTGGGGGCCCTGTCCGTGGCGTTCATCCCGCTCGCCACCGGCCTTGATGCGATGCGCCAGCTCGCATTCGCGGACGCCGCGTTCCCCGCCGGCACGCCGCCACCCCTCGTCGAGGTCGCGATTCTCGCGGCGATGACCGTCGTCTCGATCCTCGCGGCGCGCTGGATGCTCGTGGCCATGGAGCGGCGCGCCCGGCGTGACGGGCGGCTCTCGGTCCGCTGGCAATGACCGCTTTGACGCTCGGCGCCCCCGACAGCCCGAGCCGCCTCGCGACGGGTGGCCCGATCTTCGACCTCGCGCGAACCCGCGGTCGCGGCTTCCCCGACACGCTCCGGACGTTCGCCGTCTCGGTCCGCCTGGGCTGGCAGCTGGAGGCGAACTGGACGGATCCGTTGCTGTTCTTCATCTATTCCGTCGCGAAGCCGGTCAGCTCGGTGCTCATCCTCGTCGTGATGCTCGACGTCATCGGCGGGCCGGCCGGGCGGGCGTTTCGGCCGTTCGTCGTCGTCGGCAGCGCCCTCTGGGCGTTCGTCATCAGTGGGATCGCCGGCCTGGCCTGGTCCATCCTCGAGGACCGCGAGCGGTACCGCGTCCTGAAGTATGTCTACGTCAGCCCGAGCGACTTCCTCGTCGTCCTGATCGGGCGCGGCGTGGCGCGGCTGGGCGTCGGGCTGGCCGGCGTCGCGATCACGCTCGTCGTCGGCGTCGTGGCCCTCGGCGTGCCATTCGACCCGGGCGTGGTGGACTGGCCGCTGCTCGGCGCGTCGTTCGTCATCGGCCTCGTCGCGATCATCGGGCTCGGGATTCTCATGGCCGGGGTGTGCATCCAGACGCGGCAGGAGTCGTGGAGCTACCCGGAGGCGTTCGCGGGTGCGCTCTTCCTCGTCACCGGTGCCGTCTTCCCGCTCGCGATCCTGCCGGCTCCGGTCCAGCTGCTGGGCCTCGTGACGCCGCTCACGTGGTGGATCGCGGGCATTCGGGAGGCCATCTTCCCCGGCGGCCCGGATTCGATCGGTGGGCCGGGGTCGCTGTTCGGGGTGCTGTCCGGTCACGCGAACCCGACCGACGGAGAGATCGTTCTCGCCTTGCTGGCGACAGGTGCCGTCGCTACACTCGCGGCACTGGCCGTGTTCCGGGTGAGCGATCGGCGGGCGAAGCGGGCCGGCCTGTACGACAGGACGACGGGTTCCTGAACACCCGCCGCGGGCCGCGGCCGCCTGCATGGAGACCCGATGCGCATCTACGAGGGCAGCCCCCGGCAGGACTTCGAGGAAGTTCTCCGGTCCATCGGCGCCTTTCTCGACCAGCGCGGGATGAAGGACGTGCTCGTCCTGGAGGCGCCGGACGGGTTCATCCTCCAGGGCCTCGCCCACGTGGGCGGATCGTCAAGCGCCTGGTCCGAATCCATGGGCCAGGTGGAGAAGGAGACGATGACCTTCGCCGACGAGGATATCGCGAAGTTCATGGACGAGGCGATCGCGCGCCGGGGTCACGACGCCGCGGCGGTCGCCCCGAAGGCCGGCGGGTATGAGCAGGCGTTCCGGGTCATCGGCCGGTACATCGACGAGCAGCGCCCGAGGGACATCTTCTTCTTCGAGCAGGACGGCGCTTTCGTCCTTCGACTCCACCACGTCAACCAGACCGGCTCCCACCACACGCTTGCCGAGTTCACGCGAGATGATCTCGCCGGACTCGTCTCGAAGGGCCCCGCCCTGCGCACGCCGGTCACCGATGCCAAGGCGTCCGGTACGGCCCGGACCTGATCTAATCTGATCTGAGAACGAAGGAGGCGCCCAGATGCGTGCACTCAAGACCGTCGCTGTCGCGCTGGGGGTCACCCTCGGCGCCCTTATCATCATCCCGCTCGTCGTCCTCGCCGGCCTGTTCGTCTGGCTGAAGCTGACCGAGGAGTCGGACGAGGAATCCCTCGAGCTCGACGAGGAAGGCGCCTGATCGACACGCCTTCGCCGCCGCCCGGGCGCGAAACGCCCGCCGGATCACCGGCGGGCGTCTCCGTTGCCGCCGCGGGTCGGCAATCCAGCCACCGCGTCATTGAGTTCGGCGTGCTCCTGGTCATCGTGGCCTGGGCGGCGAACTTCATTATCGTCAAGGCCGCGAACCGCGAAATCCCGCCGATCGCCTTCGCGTTCCTTCGGTTCTCGAGCGCGGCAGTCCTGCTCATGCTCGTCCTGCGCTGGCGCGAGGGCTCCATCCGGATGCCACTCCGCCAGGTCGCCCCGATCATGGGCCTCGGGGCGATCGGATTCGGGCTGTACCAGATCCTCTGGCCGACGGCTCTCCAGACGATCCCGGCCGGCGATTCCGCATTCCTGATCGCGGCAACGCCCGTGTTCACGGCCCTGTTCGCGGCCGCGGCCGGATCGGACACGCTGACGCGCCGAAAACTGACCGGCGCACTCGTCTCGTTCGTCGGGGTGGGGATCGTGGTGGCCGCCGGTCCCGGGCTCGGCCTCGGGGTCTCGATCGTGGGTGACGCGCTGACACTCGCGGCGGCCGTCTGCTGGGCGATCTACACGTCCTGGGGGGCGCCGATCCTCGTGCGGCACTCACCGCTCCGGACCACCGCCTGGGCAATGGTCGGCGGGAGCCTCGTCCTGGCGCCCATCGGCCTGATCCAGGCCGCCGGCACGGACTGGGCTGCGGTTTCGGCCGGCGCGTGGGCCGGCTTTGCCTATTCGACGCTCATTCCGGCGGGCGTTGCGAATGTGGTTGTCTTCCACGGGATCCGGCTGCTCGGGCCCACGCGGATCACGGCGCTCCAGTTCCTCGTGCCGTTCATCGCCGTGCTGATGGGCGCGGCGTTCCTGTCCGAGGCCATCCAGCCCGCGCAGATCGTCGGTGGCGCGGTGATCATCCTGGGGGTCGCGGTGACGCGGTCCATCACGGTCGGCCGGCTTGCCGGCCGGCTCCGGGCCGGGTGGCCGGCATGACGGCGTCGACAATTGCGCCCGCCCCGCCGCCGCCCCCGCTCCTGCCGGGCCAGCTCCCGATCGCGATCCTCGTCGACTATGACGGGACGGTCGCCCAGACCGATGTCTCCGACGCCCTCATGGCGGAATTCGTCACGGGCGAATGCGGCCAAGGCGGCCGACTACGTCTGGGGCGGGGGTCACTGGGACCCGCCGGCCCCGGCGGGCAGCTCGAAACCCGCCGGACACTCACCCAGTGAGTGGTAGGTCGGGCCGAAGTGGGCTTCGCGCCCTCTGGACAGTCGCAGCGAGCGCACGTTCACACTCGGCGGGTCGCGCCAGACAGGATCTATGGCCCATCAGCGGCGCGACCGGCCGCCTACACTCGCCCCACGAGTAGGTGGCGAGACTCGACCCCGGCAGCCGAGGCGGTCGCACCGGACTCGCAATCACCCTGACCCAGAATGTCGGGTCCGGGCCCCAACGGGCCGTCTTGCATCCGGTCGCGCCCATGGGCTCGTGATTCGCATCCGGGGTCGTCTTCCGGTAGCATTGGAAAAACCCCCGGAGGTCTCGACCCATGGCGAAGTATGTCTTTGTGACCGGAGGCGTGACCTCCTCTCTCGGCAAAGGCATCACCGCCGCCAGCATCGGGCGCCTGCTCAAGGCGCGGGGTCTGCGGGTCTCCATCCTCAAGCTGGATCCGTATATCAACGTGGATCCCGGCACGATGTCCCCGTACCAGCACGGCGAAGTGTTCGTGACCGACGACGGGGCCGAGACGGACCTGGACCTCGGGCACTACGAGCGGTTCATCGACGAGAACCTGAGCCAGCTCTCCAACGTGACGACCGGCCGGATCTACCAGGCGGTCATCGCCAAGGAGCGTCGCGGCGACTACCTCGGCGGGACCGTCCAGGTCATCCCGCACATCACGAACGAGATCAAGGAGCGGATGGGCCGCGTCGCCAAGCACGGCGATCCGGACGTCGTGATCGTCGAGGTCGGGGGCACGGTCGGCGACATCGAATCCCTGCCCTTCCTCGAGGCGATCCGGCAGATGCGCAAGGACGTGGGCCGGGCCAACGTCCTGTACGTCCACGTGACGCTCCTCCCGGCACTTGCGGCGACCGGCGAGCTGAAGACGAAGCCGACGCAGCACTCGGTCAAGGAACTTCGCGGGATCGGGATCCAGCCGGACGTCATCGTCCTGCGCTCGGACCACGAGGTCCCCGACGAGATCCGCGAAAAGATTGCCCTCTTCACGGACGTCGCCACGGAGGCGGTCATCCCGGCGCCCACCGCCGAGACGATCTACGAGGTCCCGCTCCAGTTCGAGGACTTCGGCCTCGGCCGGCTCGTCGTTCGCGAGCTGGGTCTCGGGGATCCGGACGCAGCGCCCGATCTCGACGGCTGGCGCGCGCTGGTCGAGCGGATCAAGCGGCCCAAGGCGGTGCTCGAAATCGCTCTCGTGGGCAAGTACATCGAGCTTCCGGACGCCTACCTCTCGGTCACCGAGGCCCTCCGTCACGCGGCCTGGGCGCACGAGGTGGACGCGAAGGTCCGCTGGGTGGATTCAGAGGCGCTCACCCGCGAGAACCTCCACGAGCAGCTTGACGGGGCCGCCGGGATCCTGGTCCCGGGAGGGTTCGGCCACCGGGGCATCGAGGGCAAGGTCCTCGCCGCCCACTTCGCGCGCGACCGCAAGGTCCCGTATCTCGGGCTGTGCCTGGGCCTGCAGTGCGCCGTCATCGAGTTCGCGCGCGAGGTCATCGGAACGTCGGACGTGAACTCGACCGAGTTCGACATGTTCACGGACAACCCGGTCATTGACTTCATGCCGGACCAGCGGGAGATGGAGGACAAGGGCGGCACGATGCGCCTGGGCCTCTACCCGGCGCGCCTGACGCCCGGCTCCAAGGCCGCCGCGGTCTACGGTCAGGAAGTCATCTACGAGCGGCACCGCCACCGATTCGAGGTCAACAACAGCTACCGCCAGGCGCTCGAGGCGGCGGGGATGCTGCTGTCCGGTCAGTCGCCCGACGGCAGGCTCGTCGAGATCGTGGAGCTGAAAGACCACCCGTTCTTCCTGGCGAGCCAGTTCCACCCGGAGTTCAAGAGCCGGCCGGAGCGCCCGCACCCCCTTTTCGACGGGTTCGTCGCGGCGTCCCTCGCGGTCCGCGACGGTCGCGAGCCGGTGCTCGTGGCGCGCGGCCAATCGAGCACAGGCGCGACTGCGACTCCCTCAAGCGCCGGAGTACCGGCGAGCTCTTGACGGCGCAGGTCAGCCGTCGTCCGTACCGTGGTTACTCGACTGTGATCGCGATGGTCATGCCCATGCCGTAATGGGCGTCGCCGTCCGCGTCGACGACGTTGCAGATCAGGAGGTACTTGACCGGCGCCAGGTCGAACGTACCCGACGCGCTCGCGCCGACGGCAAACTCCGCGATCTCGCCGATCACGGTCATGCCGGCACCTGCCTCATCGACCTTGCCATCCGTGCCGGTCGGCAGGTCCAGCGGGCCGATGTCGGTCCTGATGACCACGAGCTCGTGCGGGTCCGTCGGCCCGTCGTTCTTCGCGTTGAAAGTGACGTTGCCGGCCATGATCGTGGTGGTCGCCGGGACGACGGCCCACTCCTGGAGCGTGACGTCAACGGTCGTGGGGCCCGCGGGCGTGGCCGTCGCGGCCGTGCCGCAGGCGACGATGACGAGCGACACCGACCGCGAGTGCCGCAAGTCGAACGATGCCCAACCGCGACACGTGAAGATTGAGACCCATTGTCTCGTTCTCCGGATCGGGCAGCGATCTCTCGCCGGTCGGAGCGACCGGGCGGGACCTGTCGGTAGTCTGAGCGGACCCCTTCGAAGCGGTCCCTGCCGCATGGCCCGTAGGATGTGGGCCAAACATCACACCGTCGGCCACAGGAGTTCACCCGCCATGAAGCTCTTTCTCGATACCGCCGACCTCGAGGAGATCCGCACCGTGGCCCGCTGGGGCGTTCTCGACGGCGTGACCACGAACCCGACCCTCTTTGCGAAGACCTCGGGCATGACGTACGACGAAGTCCTCGCGGAGATCTGCACGATCACCGGCGGCCCGGTCTCGGCCGAGGTCGTCGCCGAGGACGTCGAGGAGATGCTGATCGAAGGCCGCCACTTCGCGAAGATCGCCGACAACATCGTCGTCAAGGTGCCGATGTCGGAGACCGGCCTGGAGGCGATCAGCCGCTTTGCGGCCGAGGGCATCAGCACGAACTGCACGCTCATCTTCACGGCCAACCAGGGCCTGCTTGCGGCCAAGGCGGGCGCGTCGCTGCTCTCCCCGTTTGTCGGGCGACTCGACGACATCAACGAAGAGGGCATGATCGTCATCCGCGAGCTGTCGGATATCGTCCGCTTCCACGAGCTGGACTCGGAGGTCCTGTCGGCGTCGATCCGGCATCCCCGCCACGTGACCGACTCGGCGCTGGCCGGCGCGCACGTCGCCACGCTGCCGTTCAAGGTCTTTCAGCAGATGGTCCGCCATCCGCTCACGGACAAGGGGATCGTCCAGTTCCGCGCGGACTGGGATGCCGCCCGCAAGGCGCTCGAGGCCGCGAAGACCTGACCTCCGCCGCCAGTCGCTGGGCGAGAACCGCTTGATCAGGTTACCGGGTCCACCTCTAGGTGCCACGACCCGTGTGCATCGTGACCATGCCGAAGGTCAGCGGCGTCCACGAAACGTCCACGAGACCGACCTGGCGCATCAGGATCGCGATCTGGTCGGGTGGCGGGTAGGCACGGACGCTCGCCACGAGGTAGCGGTAGGCCTCCGCCTGCCCGGCGAGTCGTCCGATGAGCGGTACCGCCCGCTCGAACCAGGCCCGTCCGATGCGGCCCGCGAGCGACCGCGGCCGGGCAATCTCCAGGCACACGACGCGCCCGCCCGGCCGGACGACCCTCGCCATCTCCGCGAACCCGCGCTCGTAGTCCGGCAGGTTCCGCATCCCGAAGGCAATCGTGGCCGCATCGAAGGTCGCGTCCTCGGCCGGAAGGTCCATCGCGTCGCCCACGACAAACTCGAGCCACGGCGCATCCACCCCCGCCCTTCGCGCCTGTTCGATCATCCCTGCCGACACGTCCACGCCGACGACCCGCCCGAACGGACCGACCCGATCCGCGAGGCCGCCGGCGAGCTTGCCGGTTCCGGTCGCGACATCCATCGCCGCCATCCCAGGTGCCAGGCCGGTGGCCGCGATCACGCGCCGTCGCCAGCGCGGTTCCTGGAGTCCGGAGATCACGGCGTTCATCCCGTCATAGACGGGGGCAATCCGGTCGAACATCGCCCCGACATCCCGGCTGGACGCCGCGTTGCCTCTCTCGGTCGCGTCACCGGACGGCGTCCTCATCGGGTGCGAGACGGTGGGCGGGACTGGATCATCAGGGCCGCTCGATGCTACCCGAGTGATTGACGGGCTGCCGACGGGGGTCCATACTCCCGCCGTTCCCCACCCGTCCGCGCCGCGGACCCCTTCCCGCGCGGTCGAATCCCTCCACGCATGCGCAGGTGGCCCCTCTTCGATGCCGATTCCCGATCAGCGATCCCGTAACCGCCGACCTCGTCGTCGCAATCCCGTCGGCCGTGCTCCGGTCAGCGAGTTCGAGGAGCTGCAGGAGCGCGAGGCCGCCCGCGAGCGGAACGACCTGGACGTCTCCGACCTCCTCGAGATGAGCCTCACGGAGCTCCGCCAAGTCGGACGCGAACTCGCCATGGACACCCGCTCGGACGACCGCAAGGATGACCTGGTCGACCGGATCCTCCAGGCCCAGACCGAGCGCGCGGGACATGCCTACGCCACCGGAATCCTCGACGTTGTGGACGAGGGTTACGGGTTCATGCGTCGGCACGGCCTGCTGCCGAGCCCGGACGACGTGTACGTCTCCTCCAGCCAGGTGCGCCGATTCGCCCTCCGGATCGGGGATCGTGTCGCCGGGGCCGTCCGGTCGCCGCATGAGCAGGAGAAGTACTGGGGCCTCCTTCGCGTCGACTCGGTGAACGGCGTGGACATCGAGACCGCCCGTGCTCGGCCCGTGTTCGGCGATCTCACCCCGGTCCATCCGGACGAGCTGATCAACCTCGAGAGCGACCCCAAGAACCTGAGCCAGCGCCTCGTCAACCTCGTCAACCCGATCGGCAAGGGCCAGCGCGCGCTCATCGTCAGCCCGCCGAAGGCCGGCAAGACGATGCTCCTGAAGAACATCGCCAACGGCATCACAGCGAACTACCCGGACATCCTCCTCATGGTCGCCCTCATCGGCGAGCGGCCGGAAGAAGTGACGGACATGCGGCGGAGCGTCAAGGGCGAGGTCATCAGCTCCACGTTTGACGAGCCGACCGAGAACCACACGCACGTCGCCGAGATGGCGCTCGAGATCGCCAAGCGACAGGTCGAGACCGGCCGCGACGTCGTGATCCTGATGGACTCGATCACCCGCCTCGCGCGCGCCTACAATCTGGCGCTCCCGCCCTCCGGCCGGACGCTGTCCGGGGGCATCGATCCGATCGCGCTGTACCCCCCCAAGCGGTTCTTCGGCGCCGCACGGAAGATCGAGGAGGGCGGCAGCCTCACGATCATCGCGACCTGCCTCGTCGATACCGGTTCCCGGATGGACGACGTGATCTACGAGGAGTTCAAGGGCACCGGCAACTCCGAGCTGATCCTGGACCGGAAGCTCGGCGAGAAGCGGATCTTCCCGGCGATCGACGTCATGCGCTCGGGCACCCGCCGCGAGGAGCTCCTCCTCGAGGACGGCACCCTCAAGATGGTCTGGACGATGCGCCGGATGCTGTCCGCGGTCGGCACGAACGAGGGCATCGAGCTGCTCCTGAACCGGCTCGCGAAGACGGACACCAACGTCCAGTTCCTCGCAGGACTCACGAAGAGCCTGGACCAGTAGTCCAAATGGCCCGGCGCGCAGGGCCGTCCGGACGTTTGCGCGCCCGGATGAGGCCGTGGTAAGGTCCGCCCGAAGTCAAAGCCTGCGGAGGAGCAGGCTTCGGCCGCGAAGCAAGAGACCCCCAGCTCAAGAATCGCGATCCACGGGCGGTCCATCCCCGAACTCCGCGTTCTCACCAGCGCGATCGGACCGTCACCGCAGGAGACCATATTGCTGAACGCCCCGGCCGGCGCGCTGCGCGCAATCGCGCGCCTCCGCCCGACCAAGAGCGAGCGATCCCCGCGAGCCACCCGCTTCCACAGCCGATCCGTCGGTGTCACGCGGGGCCTCGGCGTGCGACTGTCCCTGCTCGTCCACGTCGCCCACCTTGCGCCGCGTCCCGGCGGTCGGTCGCTTCCCGCGAGCCTCCGCCGAAGCCTGGTCGTCCGGCTCGCCTCGGAGCGAATGATCCCGATCGTGGCCGCCCTGGTCCTCCTGGGCGCCTCTGCCGTGAGCCTCCAGCCTGCCGCGGCGCAGCCCATCGGCGATGTGGCGGGTGCGGGGACCGCTCCCCGGATCGCGATCGGCGGTGAATCGATCGCCCTGGATCAGCTGGACCCGATGGAGGTCGCCGGGCTCGTCGGCCGCCCGGGCGCCAAGGTTGCGACCGGCGGCACCGCGCCGCTGGAGAGCTTTCCGGACGACGGCACGATCTACAAGCCAGTCGCCGTCAACACCACGGTTCAGGACGGCAAGGGCCTTCTCCGGACGTACACGGTGCAGTCGGGCGACACGCTGACCGGCATCGCGAGCCGCCACGGCGTCTCGATGATGACCGTGTGGTGGGCGAACAAGCTCACGTCGAAGGATGACCTCCACGTCGGCCAGAAGCTCGTGATCCCGCCGGTGAACGGCCTCGTCGTCACGGTCAAGGACGGCGACACGCTCGACTCGATGGCCGCCACGTACAAGGTGGACGCTGCAGGGGTCGTCGCGGTCAACGAGCTCGACGATCCGACGCTCATCATCGGGCAGACCCTGATCCTTCCGGACGCCGCAGGCGCCCCGATTCCCACGCCGAAGCCGGTCGTGCGCTCGCCCAGCAGGGGCGGCGGTTCGGGCGGTTCGTGCGGTTGCTCCGGTCCGTCCACGTACGGCGGCGGCGCCCTCACCTGGCCGGTGGTCGGCGGCGGCAACTACATCAGCCAGTCTTTCCGCTACGGCCACTACGGCCTGGACGTCGCCGGCGACTACGGATCCACGGTCCGCGCCGCGGCCGCGGGCCGCGTGATCTACGCGGGCTGGAAGAACAACGGCGGCGGCTACCAGGTCTGGATCTCGCACGGATCCGGGCTGTACACCACGTACAACCACATGTCTGGGGTCAGCGTCTCCAGCGGCGAGAACGTGTCCGCCGCCGAGCAGGTCGGCCGGATCGGATCGTCCGGCTGGGCCACCGGGCCGCACCTCCACTTTGAGGTCTGGGTTGGCCAGATCTGGAACGGCGGCCACCGGGTCAACCCGCTCAAGTACTTCTGAGCGGCGCGCCGCCCGGCCCCGTGACCGGGACCCCGGGTCTGCCCGTGGGAAGATAGCCCCGATGTTCCTCGATCGCGTGAAGATCCTCGTGCGCGCCGGTGCCGGCGGCGATGGGGCGGCGACGTTTCGGCAGGAGGCCCACGTCCCCCGGGGCGGCCCGGACGGCGGCGACGGCGGGCGAGGCGGCTCCATACAACTCCGCGTGGATCCCGGCCAGACGACCCTCCGCGACTTCCGGTTTCGGCACCATTTCCGGGCGACGCCGGGCGGGCGCGGTGAGGGTTCCAGGCGCCACGGGAAGTCGGGCGAGGATCTCATCCTGGACGTGCCGCCGGGCACGGCCATCTACGACGACGGGACGGACGCCCTCGTCGCGGATCTCGTCGCGACCGGCCAGCAGTCGATGGTCGCACGTGGCGGGCGCGGCGGCCTCGGAAACAAGCATTTCGCCACTTCCACGCACCAGGCCCCCAAGCACGCCCAGAAGGGCGAGCCGGGCGAGGAGCGCTGGCTGCGCCTGGAGCTGCGCCTCATCGCCGACGTCGGCCTGGTGGGGCTCCCCAACGCGGGCAAGTCAACGCTCCTCGCGGCGCTGACCGCAGCGCATCCCAAGATCGCGGACTACCCGTTCACCACGCTTGAGCCGAACCTCGGGGTGATGGACCTGGGCGAGGAGGATCCCCGACTTCCCACGATCGCCGACGTTCCCGGGCTCATCGAGGGCGCCAGCGACGGGGCCGGTCTCGGCCACGCCTTCCTCCGCCATGTCGAGCGAACCCGCGTGCTCGTGCACGTCGTGGATGGCAACGGCCGCGATCCGGAATGGGATCACGGGGTCATCCGGACGGAGCTCGGCGCGCACGACCCCGCGCTCCTCGAGAAGCCGATCCTGGTCGCGTTCAACAAGCTTGACCTGCCGGGCGCTGCGGAGGCATGGCCGGCCTTTCGCGCCGCGCGGCAGCGGGACGGGCTGCCGGTCGTGGGCATCGCCGCCTCCGAGGGCCGCGGGATCGACGAGCTGCGAGCCGCCCTCGCGACGCTCCTCCCCAGCGCCGAGGAGCTTGCCGAGCCGCCCGAGCCCGCGGGCGTGGTGATCCACCGGATCGAGGGGATGGGCGGCACGTTCTCGATCGGCCGGGACGCCGACGGGACGCTTCGTGTGCGCGGCCGGCGGATCGAGCGGATCGCCTCCCAGACGAACTTCGAGATCGAGGAGTCCGCGGAGCGGTTCCAGCGCGACCTCGCCCGGCTCGGGATCGACGGGGAGCTCCGCCGGGCAGGTGTGGCCGCCGGGGACATCGTCCGGTTCGGGGCGGTGGAGCTCGAGTGGGAGCCCGATGCCTGGGCCGTCCAACGATGAGGTGGCGGTGACGGCCCGGCCGGTCGTCCGGATCGGGATCATGGGCGGGACATTCGACCCCGTCCACCTGGGCCACCTCGCGATCGCCGAGTCCGCGCGCGAGGCGCTCGCCCTGGAGCGCGTCCTCTTCCTTCCGGCGGGCGTCCCGCCCCACAAGCCCGCCTCGGTGGTCGCCGGCGTCGATGATCGGGTCGCGATGGTCCGGCTGGCGATCGCCGACAACCCGGCGTTCGAGCTCAGCGTGATCGACGCGACCCGACCCGGGCCGTCGTATACGGCCGATTCCGTGCGGGCCATCGCCGAGGCGGAGCGGGCGGCCGGCAACGAGCCGGACCTCGTCCTGATCATGTCCGCGGAGACCTTCGCCGGCCTGCCCGGCTGGCACGAACCGGCCCGGCTCCTCGCCGCCTGCCGGGTCGCCGTGGTCCCGCGGGAAGGCCACCCGGTGCCGGATGCCGCCTGGATCGAGGCGCAGTTTCCCGGCCAGGGCGATCGCATCGTCCTGCTCGACGGTCCGCGCCTGGACGTCTCGTCAACGGGGATCCGTGAGCGCGTCGCCGCCGGCCGGTCCATCCACGACCTCGTCCCGGAGGCGGTCGAGCGCTACATCGCCGATCATGGTCTCTATCGACCCGAACTCCGACCGGAGGACCGCGCCCCAGTGACCGACCCCGTTCTCGCCCCGAACCCCGACGGGCTGCCTCGTCGCGCGGCTCGTCCACGCGTTGCCGAGCGGTCGTCGCTCGAGATCGCCCGCCGCGCCGTCGAGCTCGCCGAGGACAAGAAGGCCGCCGACATCGTGCTCCTGGACCTGTCCGCGCTGACGTCCCTCGCGGACTACTTCGTCATCTGCTCGGGTGGCTCGGAGCGCCAGCTTGACGCCATCGCCGGCGGAATCATCGACGGGCTTCGGGCGGACGGCGAACGGCCGATCGGACGGGAGGGCGTCGCGGCGTCCCACTGGGTCCTCGTGGACTTCGGGTCAGTGATCGTCCACGTCTTCACGCCGCCGGAGCGCGACTTCTACCAGCTGGAAAAGCACTGGTCGGAGGCGAAGACGGTCCTGCGCGTCCAGTAGTCCGGCCCGCGGCATCGGGCAGGCGTACCGGGGGCACCCGTACCGTCGGGTCATGACGGGCGATACACCCCCGCCCCAAGAATGGGGGCATGACCCCCAGTCGCGAGCGCTGCCCTGCCTGCAACCACCGCCTGATCACGACCCGGTTCGACACGACGTTCCGGATGGCAGATCAGTCCGAGCGGCTGTGCTTCGGGATCCCCGGCGGGCTGTGCGAGGACTGCCACCAGCTGTACATCGATCCGGACCTCATCGAGCTCCTGGACCTCGGCCGCGGGCGTTGTACCTTCGCGATCGAGAGCGATCTCGTGATCCAGGAGCAGGCCTGGTCCGCCTGACCCTCGAGCCCGCCCGCCCGGCCGATCCCGGTGCGTCTCAGCCGCCCGACGCCACCCGGTCCGTCACCCACAGGTCGAATGCCAGCCTGATCGTCGCGTCTCCGGCCGTCGCGCCGCCGACCCCCTTGACGAGGGCATCCAGCTCCAGCAGCCCCTCGAGCGCTGCCCCGAGGTCCTCGACCGTCCACGCCCGCGCCTGACGCGCGAGGGTCTCCGCCCTGAACGGCTGCAGGCGCATCGAGCGCACGAGCGAGCCGGTGGCCTCGCCGGCCGCGAGGCGATCCGCGACCTCCAGGAGCTCCCGGATCCGGCGATGGAGGACCGCCAGCAGCACGGGCTCCGGCGTTGCCTCGAGCAGCCGCTCCAGGAGCTCCAGGGAGCGCGTCCGCTGGCGCAACCCGACGGCATCCACGAACCCCCAGATCGAGCCGGGAACCGCCTCGGCGACGAGGTCGCGGACGTCGTCCAGGCTCACGGTCCCGTTGCCCCCCGGCCCGGCGGGTCCCGTGGCATGGCGCAACGCCAGCTTCTCGAGCTCCATGACGGCCAGCCGGCCCTGCTGGCGCCGGTCCACGTCGCCCTCGCGGACGAAGCCGCCGATCCGCGTCGCGAGCTCCTTCGCGGCGCCCGGTCCCAGCGCGATCCCGCGCTCGCGGGCACGTGCCTCCACCCATGCGGCGAGGCCACCCTCGCGCGGTGCCACGAACGGACGGACCTCGCCGCCCGCGGCCCGGACCGCGTCCGACAGGACCTTGGAGGGCGGGTCCTTCTTCCCGGAATCGGTTTCCTCGGCGACGACGAGCCCGTTCCCGTCGGCGAGCAGGCCGATCGCCGCGACGAGCGCCGCGCGGTCCTCGGCCCGCCGGACCAGCGGCCCCGCATTCGACAGGATGGCCAGCGTCCCGCCGCCGAACATCGTCGCGGTGGAGAGGCGTTCCAGGAGCTCGCCGATGATCCTCGCGGCCTCGCCCGCCTCGCCGCGAACGCGCCAGCCCTCCGGGGCGCCCGCCGGGAAGCGCGCCGGGTCCGTCCGGACGGCCTCGACGGCGACGTCGATCGAGTACGAGTCGTCACCCCAGAAGTAGGCGACCGGGGCGCCGCTCACAGGCGCACGCGACGAGGGTCACCTGCCGGTCGACATCGAGCGCGAGCGGCGCACCCAACGACAGGACTGTCGCGGCGGCTCGGGCACGATCGCCGGCGGACCGGGCGCTCGAGGGTCGGGGTGATCACCCATGGCATGGTACCGGAGGGTCCGGCCGGCGTCGGCGGGCGGCGGGCGAACGGTTGTAGCGGCTGCTGCCGCGATGGCCGGGGCAGCCGCTGGCGGGCGGCCGGGGGCCAGAAGTGCGGCGGACGGTCCCGCGGGCAACCCGCACAGGAATGCCGCCGTC
>JBKJVO010000014.1:0-6069 GCA_046717305.1 Candidatus Limnocylindrales bacterium | reverse complement strand
CCATGGGCCGATGCGGATCCCCACCTACGCCCGATCACCACAACTGTGATGTCCGAGGACGTTGTTGACAGGGACCTTCCGTGGGTTGATCGACCTGGCTGATCAAATCGAGCCCGTCCACGCTCGGCCGAGCAGCGGAATCGACACAAGTGGTGCACGGCCACGCTCGTACGCAGCGATTCTGATGAACCAGTTCGATCACCCTGCACGACGCCCGATCCGCGCAGGGCGCACGGCACGGCCTCGACGGTTGTCAAACAACGTCTTCAATCACCACATCTAGGCTAGGTCAAACCTTCGCGCGCGAGGACCGCCGACGCAATCCGGTCGCCGACCACGTGCCAGTCGAAGGTCTGTTCGGCGGCCTCCCGGGCCCGGCCGCCGAGAGATCGCAGCGCCGCCTCGTCGGACACAAGGTCAACGATGGCCGTCGCCAGGTCCTCCGCCCGGTCCCCGGCGGCGACCACACCGACGCCGAACTCTCTAACCACCGCCGCCGTCTCCGTCCGCGGCGTCACGACGAGCGGCCTTCCGGCCGCCAGCGAATCGAACAGCTTCACCGGCAGCGCGACGTCCATGTACGCATTGGCTGGGTGGGGGATGCACAGGGCAGACGCCGTGGCGAGTGTGTCCCCTAGGCGGTCGTAGGGGGCAGTCGCGATATCCACCCATGGCCGTGCCGCCACCGAGGTCCGGAGCCCGTCCAGATACTCTCCACTCGCCGCACTCGTCGGCACGAGCCACATCCGGAGCGCGAGATCCGGGATGGCCGTCCGCGCGAAGCTGACCGCCTCCACCAGCAACTCCAGACCGCGCCCTGGCGCCGCGCCGGACACGATCCCGATCGATGGTCGCGACGGCCAGGGACCGACCTGGATCCTGCCGGCGTCCGTGCCGTTTCCGCCGACGATCACGCGATCGAGATCGAGGCCCACCAGCTCCGCGAACGAGCGCGTCGGGACGACGAGCCAGCGGAAGGTGGCGACGTTGCGTCGCTGGCGGGCCGCGAGCTCGTCCAGCCGGCCGGCGACCTGCGGGACGCCCAGGGCGCGCGCCTGAGCGACCGGGTCGTCGTAGACGGCGACGACCGTCGGATCGGTCAGTGCGATCGCGGCGTCGAGGAGCCGGTCCCGGAGCTTCTCGGAGGCCGCGAACCGGGGCTTCGAACGGAGCTGAGGAAGCCTTGCCAGGAGTGGTCCCGGCAGCGATCCGAGGAGCGGCCCTCGAACCGCCCGACGGAGGAGCGCCGGATACCACCCAGACTCCACCACGCGTGCGCCGGTCCGCTCGGCGAGTCGGGCAAAAACGTGGTGCCGCCGCAGCTCGCCGCCCCAGCGCTCGTGCTGGCCCTCGCGGATGACCACCCAAGCAGGGGCGGGCGAGAATCCGCCGGGCCCGCTGCTCACGCCGTCGCGAATCGGGCGGCGAACCCATCGAGCGTCACGACCTCGCGGCGCGCCGCCGCCCCGAGCAGCGCGGTCGCGATCCCGACGGCCCACAGGCCGTCCTCGGCATCCACCTCCGGGCGGCCGCCCTCGCGGACGACCCGGAGGAACGCATCGTGCTCAAGGGCGAGCGGCTCGCCCGTGGGGACCGGCAGCTCCGCGACCTCGCCCTCGAAGGTCGGGGCGTATCCGCCGATGAGACGCGGGTTGGTGGTGTCGGTGGCTCGCGTGAAGGTCAGGCGCTGGGTCAGGTAGTCCAGCTCGAACATCCCTTCCTCGCCCACGACCACGAGCTGGCGCCGCTTCGCGGGGGTGAGCCAGTCCACGTCCACTTGGGCGACCACGCCCGACGGGAAATGGAGCAACCCGAACAGGAGGTCCTCGTGATCCGCGTGGATCCGCTGCGCGACCTCGGCGTGCACCCGGACCGGCCGCTCTCCGGCGATCCAGGAACAGATGTCCACGTCGTGGGTCGCGAGGTCCACGGTCACGCCGACATCGCGGATCCGGGCCGGGAACGGGCCGGCGCGACGCGAAGTGATCGCGTAGACCGTGGACAGCCAGCCCTCCCCGAGGAGCCGGCCGAGCTCACGGACGGCGGGGTTGAAGCGTTCGACGTGGCCGACCTGTACGGGCACGCCCGTTGCGCGGGACGCGGCCACGATCTCGAGCGCTTCGTCCACAGTCGGGGCGAGGGGCTTCTCCACGAGCACGGCGATCCCCCGCCCGATGGCCGCCAGGGCGAGCGGCAGATGGGCCATCGTCGGGGCGGCGATGACGACGGCATCCAGCTCCGCCTCCCCGATCATCGCCAGCGGCTCGGAAAAGTGCGCTGCGCCGGTCTGCGACGACGCCGACGCGAGCGCGTCGGCGAAGGGGTCCGCGACCGCGACGAGCCGCGCGTTCGGCCGGGTCGCGATGACCCGGAGGTGGTTCCGACCCATGGACCCGAGGCCCGCAAGCCCGATCCGGAGCTCGCGATCCCCGGCCGGGCACCAGAACGACGTCATGCGCTGGCGCCGACTCCGGCGTGTGCGAGCACGGCTTCGCGCACCACGCGGATCACGGTTGCGCGATCCTCGTCCGCCATTCCAGGGTACATCGGCAGCGCGATGGTTCGCTCCGCGGCCTGGTCCGTGACCGGCAGGTCCGCGTGCAGGCCCCGCTCCTGGATGTAGGCCTGGCGGTGGACGGGGATCGGGTAGTAGATGTCCGCCCCGACGCCGCCCGCACGGATCGCCTCGATGATCGTGTCGCGAGCCGGCCCGACCTCGAGCGTGTACTGGTGGTAGACATGGGTCCGACCGTCGGGCACCACGGGGGTCCGGACCGGCAGGTCCGCGAAGCCCTCGTCGTACTTGGCGGCGATGGCCTGGCGGCGGGCGGTGTTCCGGTCCAACTTCTCGAGTTGGACAAGACCGATCGCCGCGTTCAGGTCCGTCATTCGGAAGTTGAAGCCGAGCGACTCGAACTGGTACCGGGCCCGCATCCCCTGGTTGCGGTACAGCCGCAGCCGATCCGCGAGCGCATCGTCGTTCGTGGTGACAAAGCCGCCCTCGCCGGTCGTCATGTTCTTCGTCGCATAGAGGCTGAACGTCCCGTGCCCGAAGCTCCCCGCGCGCCGGCCTCGATAGGTCGCGCCGTGGGCCTGGCAGGCATCTTCGACGACCTCCAGCCCGTGGCGGTCCGCGATGGCCAGGATCATGTCCATGTCCGCGACGAGCCCGAACAGGTGAACCGGCACGATCGCCCGCGTCCGCGGCGTGATCGCCGCCTCGATCCGCTTCGCGTCGATGAGGTACGTGTCCGGCTCGATGTCCACGAAGACCGGCATGGCGCCGGTGGACAGGATCGCGTTCGCGGTGGCCGCGAATGTGTGCGCCACCGTGATCACCTCGTCGCCAGGCGCGATCCCGAGGCACGCGAACGTCGCCATCAGCGCGAGCGTCCCATTCCCCATGGCGATCGTGTGGCGAACGCCGCAGTACTCGGCCCAGGCGACCTCGAGCGCCTTGACCCGCGGCCCCTGCGCGATGATCCCGGAGCGGATGACGTCCGCAAGGGCGTCGATCTCCTCCTGGCCGAGGTCCGGGCGGGCGATCGGGATCATGCGGGGACTCCCTGCTGGGGGCGCGAGCGCTCCTCGAGCGCCTCGGCGTCCGGGACGTACACGTAGGTCCGCCCGCAGCTCGGGCAGTGGAACTCCTTGTTGGTGGCGTACTGCGGCGGATTCGCCGCCGCCGGGACCCCATCGCCGTCCACGAGGCGGACCCCGCATGCGCACATCCAGCCGATCCGTCGGGCGGGATTGCCGACGACCAGCGCGTGCCCGGGGACGTTGCGGGTGACGATCGCCCCCGCGCCGACGGTCGCGAAGGCGCCGACCTCCGTGCCGGCCACGATCACTGCGCCGGCACCGACCGAGCAGCCGTGGCGCAGGCGAATAGGACTCACCGTCCAGTCGGCCGCCCGCACAAGGTCGCCGGATGACGTGATCGCCCGCGGGTAGCGGTCGTTCGTCAGGATGGCGCCCGGCCCGATGAACACGCCGTCCTCCACGGTCACCCCGTGGTAGATGAGTGCGCCATTCTGGATCTTGACCCGGTCGCCGATCTCGACGCCCTCGTCGATGAACGCGTCCCGCCCGATCACGCATCCGGCGCCGATCCGGGCGCCGATCCGGACCTGGGCCCGATGCCAGATGCTGGTGCCGGCGCCCACGGCGACATCGGCCTCGAGGTCGGCGGTTGGATGGACACGCGCGGACGGGTGAATCACGGGGTCTCGACAGGCTCCTGGTGCGGCTCCCGAGCCGCGCGCCGGGCGGCTCGTCCAAGCTCGGTGGGACCCGGCGTGGAGACCGGGCGATCGGCCTCCGAGTATAGCCGAGCGATCCCGCTCAACCCCGTCGACGACCGCGGCCGATGAGGCCGGCGAGGATCCCGAACACCGCGCCGAAGGCAGCTGCGCCGCGCCAGTCCAGCACGGGGCGGATGTCTCCGTTGACGCGCTGGGCGATCAGGAAGAGGACCGCGCTCGGCCGCCGGATCTCGACGTGCTGGGCGACGAGCGTCCGAACGAACGACTGCTCGACGCGGACTTGCTGCGCCAGGATGGAGCCCGCCCCACTCTGGGAGATCGTGATCTCGCGCCCCATCGCTGCCCCGAGCGCCCCCATCTCGACAGAGATGCGGTCGCCGCGAGCGGCCCCGATCGCGCCCTGCGTGACGGCCACGTCCGTGGCGTCCACCCTGCCGATCGCGCCCTGATGGACCTCGACCGCGTCCGCCTGGACCCAATCGTCGTCGTCCTCGATGGACGGGGCGGCGAACGCCGACTCGACGGCCGGGGTCGGGATCGCGGACGAATCGGCGGCGGGCGCGGCGGCGCGGCGGGCGCGGCGCGGCGCGGGTGAGACCGCGTGTTCGGCGGCGGCCGGCTGAGGGGCCTTCCTGGCGGGCATCGTCCGTACCTCGATGGTTCGATCCTCCCGGTGCTCCGCCCACCCGGACCATCGGGGGCTGGCGCGCACGGGTGGTCGCTCCGCTATTCTGCGCCCCGTCGCGGCGAATGGTCGCGGCCAGGGGGAGCCGTCGTGACGAATTCCGGCAGGGCCGTTCCAAGCCGCGCGATTCCTCGGGCCCTCGTCGGTCTGCTCGT
Source organism: Candidatus Limnocylindrales bacterium (assembly GCA_046717305.1). Taxonomy (GTDB): domain Bacteria; phylum Chloroflexota; class Limnocylindria; order Limnocylindrales; family CSP1-4; genus UBA5189. Next base: position 964 of record JBKJVO010000014.1, on the reverse strand, counting down.
GGTCGCCGCGATCGGTGGCGGCGTGGGTGTCGGCGTCCTCCTGGCGTCCGCAGCAACCCGTGAGGGGCACGTGGGCGCGGCGTCCTCCGCCCCAGGGCCGACCGCGGCCCCGACCCTCCTTCCGACACTGGGGCCCACGCCGGAACCGTCGCCAACGCCGGAGCCGACGCCCGTCCTCGTGCCGGCGCCCCTCACTGGGCTCCTCGTGAGCCCCGAGGCTGCGACGTGGCACCCGATCGCAGTGATGGTGGACGACCACGAGGCCGCGCGTCCGCAGGCGGGATTCAATGCCGCCGCGGTCGTCTGGCAGGCGCCCGCCGAGGGAGGCATCCCGCGCTACATGCTCATCTTTCAGGACTCGCTCCCGGCGTCCGTGGGTCCGATCCGTAGCGCGCGGCAGTACTACGTCGACTGGGCCGCGGAGTGGAATGCGGTCTACGTCCACGTCGGCGGGTCGCCCGAGGCGATGGCAACGCTTCGGTCGAAGGGCCGTGGCCAGCTCGTCTGGAGCGCGGATGAGACCCACTACGGGGGCAACTACCTCTGGCGAGTCAAGGATCGGGCCGCGCCGCACAACCTCTATTCGGACGGAGAGAACCTCCGCCGGCTCGCCGCGGCGGTCGGCGCCGCGGATGGCCCGATCGAACCAGCGTGGGCGTTCGGGCCCGGGCTCGCCGGCGAGGCGCGTCCGGTCGGGACGACGCTCACCGTGAACTATCCGTACGAGACGATCGCCTACCGCTACAACGCGGCCTCGAACACGTACCGCCGGTACATCGACGGCGCGACGGAGCCGCAGGTGGACGCGGCCGACGGCCGGGTCGTCGCCCCGGCGAACGTGGTCATCCTCCGGATGCGCCTCGGGGCACTGAACGACGGACATCCGGAGAAGCACCGCCTGGACGCCGACGACGTCGGCTCTGGCGAGGCGATCGTGTCCACGAGCGGCCGGATCGTCGTGGGG
>JBKJVO010000013.1:0-6274 GCA_046717305.1 Candidatus Limnocylindrales bacterium | reverse complement strand
ACGGTGACACGGGCGCCACCTTCCGCCAGGTATGCCGCCGTCGCGAGCCCCACGATCCCGCCGCCGATCACGGCGACGGACGGATGGCGCGACGGCCCGGTCACCGCGTCGCTGCGATCCCGGCCGTATCTACCGTGATCGCCGGCGGGGCCGGCGCCACCGCGATCGCGCGGAGCGTGTCGAGCAGCCTGTCCACCTCGTCCGCGGTGTTGTAGTGCGTGAGCCCGACCCGGACGAGCCCGCCGGACCCCTCAAGCCCGAGCCGCTCGACGAGCCCGAGGGCGTAGAAATTGCCGTTCCAGACCGCGATGCCCTCGTCTCCGAGGCGTCGCGCGACATCGCCGGACGCAAGCCCGGCGATGGTGAAGGCGGCCGTCGGTGTCCGGCGCCCAAAGTCCGCCGGGTCGGTGATCCCATGCTGCTTCACGCCGGCGATCGATGCGAGACCGTCGTGGAGCCGTCCGTAGAGCGCCATCTCGACCGCGCGGATCGCGTCCATCGCGGCGACGAGGCGCTCCCGCCGGCTCGACGTCGCGGACGCGCCGGCCATCCGACCGATGTCCTCCAGGTAGCCGATCGCTGCGAGCGTCCCGGCGTATCCCTCGAAGTTGCCGGTGCCCGTCTCGAACCGGTGGTCGGCGGGCCGGACCTTGTAGGCCCGCAGGCGTGCAAGCACGGAGCGGCGACCGAAGACCGCGCCGACGTGCGGCCCGAAGATCTTGTAGGCGGATGCGGCGACGAAGTCGGCATCGATGGCACGGGCATCCAGCGCGAGGTGCGGCGCCGCCGCGACGGCATCGACGTAGACGAGCGCGCCGACCCGGTGGGCCGCAGCGGCCGCCTCCGCGACCGGGTTGATCGTTCCGACCGCGTTCGAGGCCCAGCCGACGGCGATGAGCCGCGTCCGTGGCGACAGGACCGCATCCAGGTCGTCGAGGTGGAGCGTGCAGTCCTCCAGGCGGGGCTCCCACCAGCGGACGACGAGCCCGCGATCCGCCGCGACGGCGAGCCACGGATCGACGTTCGCGGCGTGGTCAAGCCCGGTCACGACGATCTCGTCGCCCGGTTCGAACGCGGCGGCGATCGAGCGGCTGAGCTGGAAGGTCAGGGTCGTCATGTTCGCCCCGAAGATCACCTCGTCCGGATCCGCGCCGAAGAGATCCGCGATCGCCGCGTGGGCCTCGGCCACGATCGCGTCGGAGCGGCGGGATGTCGCAAAGGCGCCGCCATGGTTCGCGTTCGCGGTCCGGAGGTAGTCGGCCATGGCGTCGATCACGACGTCGGGGACCTGCGTGCCCCCGGGTCCGTCGAGATACACGAGGGGGCGATCTCCGTGGGCCACCGCGAGGGCCGGAAAGCGCCGACGGAGTGCCTCGATGTCAAGTGTCGTCATGACGCCGATCCTAGCGGATGGGGCCTGGATCAGGCTGCGGCGTCGGCAGCCTCGCGGGCCTCCGATCGTTGACATGTCAAGTATCGGCCGCTACGATGGCTGAGATGGATGCGACTGCGCCCGCCGTACTGCCGCTTGCCTCGCGCGACCCGCGGCTCACGCCGTGGAGAGCGTTCCTGCGCGCCCATGCGCGCGTCGCGCGTCGTCTTGACGAGGACCTTCGCTCGCGGCACGGCCTGTCGCTCCAGGAGTACGAGACGCTCCTCCACCTCGCGGAGGCGCCATCGCGGCGGCTCCGGATGGGACGGCTGGCCGACTCGCTCCTCCTGTCCAAGAGCGGCGCGACCCGGCTCGTGGACCGGCTCGTGGACGACGGCCTCGTGGAGCGGACCAGCTGCTCCAGCGATGCGCGCGGGGCGGAGGCCTCGCTCACGGCGCTCGGGCTGGCCCGGCTTCGTGCGGCTGCCCCGACACACCTCGACGGGGTCCGGGACCACTTCCTGTCGGCGATCCAGACGGCGGACCTCCCGGTCGTGGAGCGCGCGATGGACTCGATCTCGGAAGGCCTGGGCGGCGGGGGCGCGGCGGGGGCGACCATGTGCGACGCGGACAGCCACGAGGGCCACGGGCACTGACCGCCGCGCGGTGGCGCACGGCGTGACACGCGGTCGCCTGCTCGTGGGAACATCCGGCTTCGCGTACCCGGACTGGGCGCCACGCTTCTATCCCCCGGGGCTGCGGGCGGATGCGCTCCTCCCGTTCTACGCGACCCGCCTTCCGGCCGTCGAGCTCAACAACACCTTCTACCAACGCCCGTCGGCGGCGCGGATCGGCACCTGGGTTGCGGCGACGCCCGCCGATTTCCGGTTCGTCGTGAAGGCCCAGCGCGGTGCGGTCATGCGGGCGCTCGGGGCGACACCGGACGAGAGCGTCGCGTGGCTGACCGAGGGACTGTCCGGGTTCGGGGAGCGGCTCGGGGCCGTCCTCTTCGGCGTCCCGCACAACATCCATCGACGAGACGACGGCACCTCCGACGTGGCGCTCAGGCGGCTGCTCGGAACGTGGCCCGGGGCCCTTCCGCTGGTCCTCGAGTTCCAGCACGCCTCGTGGCACGTGGACGAGACCTTTGCGGCGCTGAGCGACGCCGGCGCGACCCTCTGCGCGACGGACCGTCCGGAGGACGAGGAGGCCCCGACGATCCGGGTCACGGGCCCGCAGCTGTATGTCCGGCTGCGGCGCCATGACTACGCGCCGGCGGAGCTCGAAGCGTGGGCGGCCCGGATCCGGGCGTTCCTGGATGCGGGACTGGACGCCTTCGTCTTCTTTCGACACGACGGTGCCGGGCGGGCGACCGAGCTGGCCGATGGCCTCCGTGCCTCGGTGGGCGGAGCCTGAGCCCGCGCCGATCCGGTCAGGCCGGCGCTGCCCCGTGCGGCCGGTGCTGCTCGTGGTCCATCCGGTGGGTGTACTCGGCGGGACCGAAGAAGACGAGGATCACGAGGTCCTCGGTGATGTCGTGGAAGCGGTGGACGACATCTGCGGCCACGAACACGATGGACCCCGGTCCCACGGCACGATCCTCGTCGGCGAGGGTGATGATTGCCTGCCCCGAGACCACCTGATAGACCTCGTCCTCGGTGTGGGGACCTTGCGGATCCGTGCCGCCGGCGGGGAGTTCGTAGAGGCCGACGGAGAGGTCGTGGGTCCGGATGAACTCGTGGTAGAGGCGGCCGGACGCCGCGCGGGCGGCGACCAGGTCGGCGAGCTCGAAGGCGTCCATCGATGGCTCCTGTCGTGCACTTCGGCGAGAGGTGGAGGCTAGCACCTCAGCCCGTCGCAGAACCGGTCGTGTCAGTGGCGGAACCGGAAGGGGCCCGTCGGCCGTAGATTCAACCGATGCACCTCCGTGGCCCATTTGCATTCCTGCTCGTGGCGACGCTCGCCGGCGGTTGCCTCGGTGGGCGGTCGAGCTCCTCGCCACCCGCGGCGGCGAGCGCCTTGCCCCCGCCAACCGCGGCGCAGAGCGACCCGCCGTTCGACCCGGCCGCGGTCTCGATCGCCCTCGAGCCCTACGCGATCGTGCCCGGGAGCCCGCTCGCGTTCGCAGCGCCCCGTGACGGGAGCGGACGGCTCCTCGTGGCGGCGAAGGCGGGCCAGGTGCGGATCCTCCGGGGCGGCGTCCTGAACGCTGAGCCGATGCTCGACATCGCGGGCCTCGTCTCCGGCGGCTACGAGCAGGGGCTTCTCGGGATCGCGGTCCACCCGGACTTCCCGGCCGACCCGCGGATCGTCCTGGACTACACGAACCTGGACGGCGACACCGTCGTCGCCTCGTACCGCCTCGATCCCGCCGATCCCGATCGCCTCGATCCGGGCTCCGCGCAAACGATCCTCACCGTTGACCAGCCGTTCGCGAACCACAACGGCGGTGCGGTCGCGTTTGGGCCGGCCGGCTTTCTGTATGTTGCACTCGGGGATGGCGGCGGGGGGGGCGACCCAATGGACAACGGCGAACGCCTCGACACGCTGCTCGGGAAGATTCTCCGCCTGGACGTCGACGCGCCCGGCGGCGGCGGGGCGTACGCCGTCCCCGCGGACAACCCGTTCGTCGCCGTTGACGGCGCGCGCCCGGAGATCTGGCTCACCGGCCTTCGAAACCCGTGGCAGATGGCGTTCGACCGGGCGACCGGCGACCTGTGGATCGGCGACGTCGGCCAGAACGCATGGGAGGAGATCGACGTTGCACGGGCGGGTATCGGCGGCCTCGACTTCGGCTGGGACCGGATGGAGGGCGCTCATTGCTTCGAGCCGGAGTCAGGCTGCCCGACGGACGGCCTGACGCTCCCCGTCACGGAGTACGGCCACGCGCTTGGCTGCACGATCATCGGCGGGTCCGTCTACCGGGGCACCGCGCAGCCGCTCCTGGCCGGCGCGTACCTGTTCGGCGATCACTGTTCGGGCAGGCTGTGGGCGATCCCCGCCATGTCGGACGGGCCACTGGACCCCGTCCGCGTGGGGACGGCGGGGCCCGGTCTCGCCGGGTTCGGGGAGGACGAGGCGGGCGAGCTCTACGCGGCCAACCTGGACGGCACGATCAGCCGGATCGTCGCGAAGTCCCGGTAGGCGGGGCCGGCCGGACTCAGGCCCCGACAGGGTTCGGGCGCGGCGCCGGCGTTGATGGCCGGACCGGCCGGAGATACAGCGCGAGGATGCCCACGACATACCCGACATGGACCACGAGGGTGAGGATCTCGGGACTCGCGCTGTAGCCGAAGATCGCTCGGAGGAACTGGCCGATCCCCTCGTCGTGCGAGAGCACCCCGCTGATGTCGAAGGCGGTCTGGCTTCCAATCACCGCGACGCCGGCGATCTCCGCGACCTCGATGAACTCGTGGATGGCGTGCGACAGGAGCCCTGCGGCGATGAACACGAGCGCGATGCCGGTCCAGCGGAAGAAGCTGCGCAGGTCGACCCGTCGGCTCCCGCTGTAGAAGCCCCAGCCGATGACGACCGCGCCGGCGAGGCCGAATAGCGCGCCGACGAAGACGCTCGAGGCGCCGGTGTCCGCCGAGGTCGCCTGGCCGGCGAGGAAGAGCGCGGTCTCGACGCCCTCTCGGATGACGGCGGTGAAGGCGAGAACCGCGAGACCCCAGGCCGTACCCTCGGTCAGGACGCGATCTACCGCCGCGTGGAGCTCGCCCTTCAGGTTGGCGGCCTGGCGGCGCATCCAGAACAGCATCCACGTGACGACCATGGCCGCCAGGAGCATCGCCGCGCCCTCGAAGATCTGCTCGTACGGCTCCTCGAAGCTGCCTACGGTGTTGAAGAGCACAAGGCCGAGCACGAGGCTGACGGCCGCCGCGGCACCCGTCCCGAGCCAGATCTTCGAGATGTGCCGCCCGTTCCCCGTCCGGACAACGTAGGCGAGGACGATGGCGACGATGAGAGCGGCTTCGACGCCCTCGCGAAGACCGGTCAGAAAGCCGGTGGTCAGGGCGCCGAACTCCATGGGTGGGCCTCCTGGATGCTGGTCACGACCGGCGCGGTGTCAGCGCCGCGGCAAATCCTAGTTGGTCGGTCGGGATTTGTGCAAGCGCCCTTGCATCCGGACTGCAGGGCGCCCTGACCTGGGGGTCGCCGTGCGGGTCAGACGGCGGCGGGATCCACCTTTTCGGGATCGATTCCGAGGTCCTTGATCGCCGCTGCCGCCTGCTTGACGGTGACGGTCCCGTCCCGGGCGAGCGCCGACATCGTCGCGGCGGCGATGTGGGCAGCATCGATCTCGAAGAAGGCGCGCAGGGACTCGCGCGTGTCGCTCCGGCCGAACCCGTCCGTGCCGAGCGCGACGAAGGTCGCGGGCACCCACGGGGCGACCATCTGCGGGATGACCTTCATCCAGTCGGTGGCCGCGACGATCGGGCCGCCGCCCGGCCCGAGGACCTGGGCCACGTACGGAACGCGAGCCCTGGACGCCGGGTGGAGCCGGTTCCAGCGGTCCACCGCGATGGCGTCGCGCCGCAGGAGCGGGAACGAAGGGGCGGAGTAGACCTCGGCCGCGACCCCGAATTTCTCGGCGAGGAGCTTCTGTGCCTCGAGGACCTGCTGGAGGATGGACCCGGAACCCACGAGTCGGGCGGCCTTTCCGGCCTTCCCGGTTTTGGGGGCGGCGGCGAACCGGTAGATGCCGCGGAGGAGGCCCTCGTCGATCCCGTCCGGCTTCGGCGGCTGCGCGTAGTTCTCGTTGTAGATCGTCACGTAGTAGAAGACGTCCTCGCCCTTCGCATACATCCGGTCGATGCCGTCGCGGACGATCGCAGCCAGCTCGTAGGCGAACGCGGGGTCGTACTGGCGCAGGTTCGGGACCGTCGAGGCGAGGACGTG
>JBKJVO010000012.1:0-6945 GCA_046717305.1 Candidatus Limnocylindrales bacterium | reverse complement strand
TAGCCGGACATGAGGATCATCGTCTCGAGGCGGCGCAGCATGTCCCGCGTGGTGTTCGCGTGTCCGGTGGACAACGACCCGTCCTGGCCGGTCATCATGGCCTGGATCATGTCCAGGGCCTCGGCCGATCGACACTCGCCGACGATGATCCGGTCGGGCCGCATGTGGAGGGCATTGCGCAACAGATCGCGAATGGTGATCTCACCCGCACCCTCGGCGTTTGGCGGGCGCGCCTCCAGCGTTACGACGTGCTCCTGGCGGAGCTGGAGCTCCGCCGCGTCTTCGACGGTGACGATGCGCTCATCCTCGGGAATGAACGAGGACAGGACGTTGAGGAAGGTCGTCTTGCCTGAGCCGGTGCCGCCCGAGACGAAGACGTTGAGCCGAGCCCACACGCAATGGCGCAGGAAGTCGAACATCTCCTCCGAGGCGGTGCCGAAGCCGATGAGGTCCTTTACGGTGTACGGCTTGGCGGCGAACTTCCGAATCGTGATCACGGGCCCCACGAGCGAGAGCGGTGCGATGACCGCATTGACCCGCGACCCGTCGGGCAGGCGGGCATCAACTCTCGGGCTCGACTCGTCGATGCGTCGTCCCAACGGGGCGATGATTCGGTCGATGATTCGCCGGACGTGCTCGTCGTTGAGAAAGACGACATCGGTGCGCAGGATCTTTCCACCCCGCTCGATGAAGATCTGATTCGGGCCATTGACCATGATCTCGGTGATCGTGTCGTCAGCCAGGAGCGGCTCAAGCGGCCCAAGGCCCGTGACCTCGTGGACGACCTCGTCGACCAGGGCTCGCCGTTCATCGCGCGTTACGGTGAGCGTGCGCGCGACGATGATCCGGTCGATGATCGCCGCGATCGTGCTGTGGACGTCAGCCGCACCGGAGGCGTCGAGGAGCGACTCGAAGGCGCCGATGACCTCGACCTGGACGAGGCTCCGGACCTCGGCCAGCATCGCCTCCCGGGCTGGGACCGGAGCCGCCTTTGGAGGAGCGGGACGCTCGCCCGGTACGGCTGCGACGGTCGTGTCGGCTCCCCCCTGAGCCTTCTCGACCCGTTGGAGCAGCGACATGACCTGTCCTCCCTCGGGCTTGCGTCGCGACCCCGGATGGGCGTTGACCTTCCCCGCCTCAGCCAGAGAGCCGCCGCGCGCCTCGCTTGCTGACCTGGCGCAGAGAATACCCCGCCTTGCGATCAGGCAAGGGGTCACCCGGACTCCCGGAGGCGCGAAGGTGAGACGTTGGCGGATTCTGCGGGGCTCGCGCGCACCGCCTGCCGCCCACTCGAGGCCGCTCAGCCGCGGACGGACCGGAGGAAATCGCGGACTTCGGTATTGAACCGCTCCGGGGCCTCCATGCTGCTCATGTGACCGACTCCCGGCATGACCGCGAGCCTCGACGCCGGGATCTTCGCGGCAAGCTCCTCGGCGACCCCGAGTGGAGCACGGACATCTTCGTCGCCGTAGAGCAGCAAGGTGGGCACCGTGATGCACGGGAGGACGTCGCGAATATCGGCTTCGGCCAGCGATCGCGTCATCGCCCGAAGCCCGGCCGGGTGAATCTCCAACATGATCCTTTTGAATCTGTCGAACGGCCCCGACGGGGGCGAGCCCGAGAACATCGTCGGGATCATCGAGCCGACCAATTCATCGGGTGGCCAACGCGATGCTTCGAGGGTTTGCCGAAGGCGCAGCTCGATCGCCTCGTCGGGAAGTGAGCCGGCCCAGCCGGCATACGCCGAGGCGAGCACGAGGCTCCCGGGGAGCGACGGATGCCGACGGTAGAGCTCGAGGGCCAGGGCACCGCCGAACGACAACCCCACCACGTGTGGCCGCACCAGACCGAGGGCGTCGATGAACGCGGCGAGGCAGTCTGCGTAGTCGGCAAGGCGCCAGGTTTCGGGCGGATCCGACGATCGGCCGGCACCGGGCGCGTCCCAGGCGACGACCGTGAACTCGTCGGACAGGTCATCGATCTGGTGACGCCATTCCTGGCTGTTGCCGACGAATCCATGGAGGAGGAGGACGGGCGGCCCATGACCGCGCCGTTCGAACGCGACGCTGAGCCCACTCACCTCGATCAATCCCATTTCGGACGGTCGGTGGAGCCACGGCCGGGCGTCGAACGCCGCCGAGACGATGAGCAGCCAGGCGGCGCCGGCGAGAAAGCCGCCGGCGACATCCGTCGCGTAGTGGTAGCCGAGGTAGATCCGGCTGGTCCCGATGAGGAGCGCCAGAACTCCGGCGATGACAAACGCGATCTGACCTGCCCTGCGGCCGCGGAGCGCCCAGACGATCAGGGCGAGGGCGACGTAGAACACCAGCGAGTTCATCGCGTGCCCACTCGGAAAGCTGAAATCCGTCTGGCCCTGCGCCCAGGGGAGCTGCGGACGAGGTCGCTGAACAACTTGCTTCAACCACTCGTTGAACACCACGCTGCCCGCCATGGAGATGGCCAGAAGGAGCGCCTGGCGCCGGTGTCGTCGCCAGATGAGCCCCGTCAGGGCGAGAACGAGCAGCGAGGCGATGATCGACGTCGAGCCGAGGGCCGTGACGGCGGACATGACGGCATCGACCGTCGGGCTTGCCAGCCCGTGGAGGAACGGGGTCGCGGACACATCCAGAAGGTTTGCCCAAGGCTCGCTTGCTACCCACGCGACGACCCCGAAGACCAGGAGGCAGACGGCCAGCACGACGATCCTGACAACGGGCGAGCCGACGCGGGCCACGGGGGACTGCCGGCGAGTGTCGTCGGCCGACGCGCTACGCGCCGTCCGGGACCGGATGCGCGCCCTGCACGGGCACAGCGGCCCCTGATGTCTCTGGCGTCACGTTTTTCAGCGGTCGGCCGGCCCCGAATGTTGCAGCGTCCTGCACCTCGGTGGGCGGGTCCAGGTAGCGACGGAGAACCCTTCGCGCCGCCCAGGCGGACGCCCAGCCCAGCGGGAGATAGCGAACCGGCAGGAACATCAGGCCGGCGCTCGCAAGTTCCCGGGTAGCCGGGTGTCGAGCGGCGCTCCGAGCCAGGTCCCGAGCGTTTGCGGGATTGACGAGATCTCGGACCAGAGCGTGCCGATCGCTGGCGGCGCGGCGAGCGATGTCGCGAACGGCTTCGGAGTGAGCGGCCGCGACGATAACGCGACGCGTCGCGGGCAGCGTGGCAAGGCGGGCGAGGCGGACGAGCCCGGTCACTGAAGGCATGCAGGCCCTTCCACTGGGCGGATCTGGATCGCGATCCTAGCACCGAGCCGAGCCACAAAGCTCCTGCGCGTTCTGTGTTCAGCAGACTCCAGCGCATGAACTGGTGCGGATCTTGGGGCGTGGCAGGTGGTACTTCCGGACCATGGCGATGATCGACGACGGCTGCGAGCCTTCGGGCACGACCCTCCCGTGCCGTCGCGCTCCGTCCGACTCCCCAGGGCGGCTGACGGCGATCCAACCCCCACCGGTGACTCCGCATGCCTCTTCGCCGGCCCATGACGCGCGCCCTCGGTGCCCTCGTGCTTGCCGCCTCGTTCGTCTTCACGGCAGTTCCTGCGCCTGCCCTGGCCCTCGATCCGCCGCGGCCCCTCCCTGGCTATCAGCCGGCCTTCGTCACCGAGCGGGAGCCCGGCGTCTGGCAGGACTGCACATGGGCGGCCGCCTCGATGCTCCTCGACAAGTGGACGAACGGGTTGACGACCGTCGGGCGCGAGCAACTTCGGGCACTCTCGGGCGATCGCTCAGGCGGTTCCAACCTCGAGGACGTCGAGCGCGCCTTCGCTCGGCTCGGATTCTCCATGCAGACCTCGCCGAGAGGCGGCGACTCCATCAAGTGGCCCGAACTGCTCGATCGTCTGGGTAACGGTGGCGGCGCCATCCTGCTCGGCGACTACGGCAAGCTCCCACGATTCAATGGTCGATGGGATCGGGCGTTCTGGAGCGGGGAGGCGACCAGCGACGACCACGCGCTGTACCTGGACCGCTACGATCCAGGGACGGGACGGATTCTCGTCATGGACCCGCTCGCTCCGGCCGGCTGGGGCGGCGAGTGGATCCGCGTCTCCGCGCTCAAGAAGTACGCCTGGCGCGCGGCCGGCGGCGCGCTGTGGACCGCCATGACGCCCGCCGCGCAGGCTGCACCCTTCGATGGTGTCGCTCTCGGCGACCCGATCGCAACCGCCAATTCGTCCACTCTCCACGTCTCCTGGCCGATCGAGCGAACGCCGAAGGGCTGGACGTACGCCGGCTCCAGCGTCACCACGGAGTTCACGGCGGTCGCTGAAGCCGACCCCGCGCACCCGGTCGTCGCGGCACTGCCTGCCCGCGAGCCAGTTCCCCCGGCGGCGGCCGCCCTGGCGGAAGTTGCCGACGGGTTGCTCAGCGCGGCCATTCCACTCCCGGCTGCACCGGGGATTTACCGGGTGACCGTGACCCTGACCGACCACCGACTCGGTGGGCAGGTCGCGACCGCCGGCCCATTCAGCCTGTATGTGCCCGGCGCTCGTGCTGCGAGCGTCGTCCTCCCCGCCAGCGCGTCGGCGGAGGCCGGAGGGCTCGTCCGCATCTCGGTCGCGGTTGCGAATGTCGGGACCGCGTCATGGCAAGAGCCACCGCTGGTCCCGTATCTTCCGCTCGGCACGCAGCGCCTTCGCAACACTCGGCTCGTGGGAACGTGGGTCGCAGGGCCGTCAGCGGCCGGCCAAGTCCCCGGCGGGACGATGTCGCCTGCGCCCATCGAACTCGGACCCATGCCCCTCGAGCCCGGAGACAGGCAACTGGTCGAATTCCTCGTCCGGGTGCCGCCTGACGCCGGGTCCTGGGTCTTCGTCATCGACGTCGTCGATGACGAGGACGGGTCGTTTGCGCTCAGCGGTTCGGCCCCTGGCGACATGGTCGTCGAGGTCCACGCTCCGGTTCAGGACTCGCACCTTCGGTAGTCCCGCCCGATGACGGCCTGTCATGACGACGGGCCGGTCGACCAGCACACTGCCCTGCGGACGGCACTACAACGGCCGCGACCGCCTGGAGGGAACTGGATCGATGAACGAAGCCAAGCGCGCCTACCGCGAAGTCGAGACCGATGTCAAGAAGGCCGTCCGTGGCGTTGACGGTACGGATCTCGAGGACCACGTCGCGAACGCCGGAGACGAGGTTCGCAAGAATCTCGGAAACCTGGGCGACGACCTGAACAAGGCCGGCCATGACGCCAAGGCCGGCTGGGGCGATCCCGCCCCGACGGCAAAGCGGCCCGCGTGAGCTGAAAGGACTGAGATGAACTACAGAAGCGGTGGCATTGGAATCGTCGGCGTGATCATCATCGTTATCGTAGTCGTCTGGCTGATCGGCTGAGCGCAGCGTTGGCCCGGGAGGCCGGCCGGTGGTGCCTCCGAAGGGGACGACGACCAAGGAGGTCCTGATGGAACCCGAGAATCGCCCCTACGTGGACTCGGACACGAGACCCGGCGACGCCGGAACCGAGACCTGGGCCGACACACCGCCGGGGGCAGCGGCCCCGCCTGGTCGCGGACCGCTGGCCGATCCGGTCGGGACGGCTATCGACGACGGCGTCATCGACGACGGCGTCATCGACGGCTCGCCGGCCGACGAGTTCATCAATGACCCGGGCGTGATCGGCGCCCGCAACGAGGAGTCCGTCAGCCCAGACCCGTCGTGAACGGCTCGTAACCGGGAGCGGCTTCCGGCCACGGGCAGGCGGCTTCCCAGGCCTCGGCGATGCTGAGCAGGAGGTCGTCGGCGTGCCGCGGCGCGGTGACCTGGAGGCCGAACGGGACGCCGTTCGCGGAACGGCCGGCGGGAAGCGAGATCGCGGGGTGCCCGGTCACGTTCTGCACGGCTAGTGCGACCCGGCGCGAGCGAACAGGCCGAGGTACTCGTAGGCGACGTTGGCAGCCGCCAGCGCCGTCAGCTCGGCGTGGTCGTAGGCCGGTGCGACCTCGACGACATCGGCGCCGACGAGGTTCAGCCCGTCGAGCCCGCGCAGGATCGTCTGCAGCTCGCGTGTCGTCAGGCCGCCGGGCTCGGGCGTCCCGGTGCCCGGCGCGTAGGCCGGGTCGAGGCCGTCGACGGCGAAGCTGACGTATGTTGGGTCCATACCCACGACGCGGCGCGCCTCGGCGATCACCTTGTCGACGCCCAGGTCGAAGTACTCCTCGATGGTGATGACCCGCATGCCCTGGTCGACCGCCCACTGGTTGTCGTCGCGCTTGTAGAGCGAGCCGCGGATGCCGATCTGGACCACGCGCTTGGGGTCGAGAAGGCCTTCCTCGACGGCGCGGCGGAACGGCGTGCCGTGGGTGTACTTGAAGCCGCCGAAGTAGGTGTCCCAGGTGTCGCTGTGGGCGTCGAAATGCACCATGCCGAGCGGCGGCAGGCCTTTACGGATGCCGCGCATGATCGGCAGCGTGATCAGGTGATCGCCCCCCGCCGACAGCGGCACCGCGCCGGCGGCATGGATCTTGCCGAAGTGCTTCTCGATGCGATCCAGCGAATCCTCGAGGCTCGCCGGATTGACCGGCGCATCGCCCATGTCGCCGCACTTGGCGAGCTCGTAGGGCGCCACGCAGGTGACGTGATGGACGCGGCGCATCATGGTCGAGAGGTCGCGCATCTGGCGCGGACCGTGGCGGGCGCCCGGCCGGTTGGTCGTGCCGCCGTCCCATGGCACGCCGACCATGCCGATCTCGACGTCCGCCGGATTGCGGAACAGCGGCATGCGCATGAAGGTGGCGACGTCGCCGAAGCGCGGCACCACCGTGCCGGAGACCGGCTGCGGGAAGTTCTGCGGCGTCAGGTTCGATGCGTCGTTCATTCCTTGTCATCCCGAGCGGAGCGAAGCGAAGTCGAGGGATCTTGCCCGTCGCAGGCGAGGTCTCTCCGCTGCGCCTCGCTGCGCTCGGCTCCGGTCGAGACGACGGGGGGGTGCCTGCCGCCCATATAG
>JBKJVO010000011.1:0-12574 GCA_046717305.1 Candidatus Limnocylindrales bacterium | reverse complement strand
CAACCCGCCGCCGACGGCGATGTCGCCGCCGCGGACCGCCTCGCCCAACGGGATCGTGGCCGTGACCCTGTTGGTCGCGGGGTCCACCCGGCTGACCGTCCCTGACAGCTGGTCCAACGTCCACAGGGCGCCCTCGCCGACGGCCATGAACTGCGGCCGGTTGCCGACAGTGATCTCGGCAACGACCGAGCCGTTCGAGGGGTCGATCCGAAGCACCACGTTCCGCGCCGGGTTCGCGACCCAGACCGCACCGAGCCCCGCACGGACCGCGGTCGGACTGCCGGCAAGGTCGTAGCTCGCAGCAACGGTCATCGCCGACGGATCGACCTTCAGGAGCCGTCGCCCTGCGTCGCCGACGACGATCCAGACGCCGCCCTCCCCGGCGCCCACCGATGCCTCAGGCTCCGGGATCAGCCCTCCGAGGTCGACCGTCGTGACCGCACCCGTCACCGCATCGATCCTGGCGAGGCCGGGCGCGTCGCACGTGGCCGTCCAGGCCGCGCCAAAGCCGGCGTCGAGTGCCTCGCAGGAGTTGCCGGGAATCTGGATGGAGTCGACGAACGCGCCGGTCGTGCCGTCGAACCGGCCCACCCCCGCACCCACGCCGGAGACGAACGCGTAGCCGCCGGCGAGGACGATGAAGTCCGGGCTTGGCTCGGCGGTGATCTTCGTCGCGGTCGTGATGCCGAGATCGATGACGTCCGGCAGGTTCGATGTCGGCGTCGTCGTGGCTGGTTTCGTCGGTGTGGTCGTCGGCGAATCGGCTGCCGTGGGCGATGGCGGGGTGCCGGAGGGCGAAGTGGTGCCCGAGCCCGAACTGGTGCCAACGGACGCGCTGGTGCACGCCGTCACCACGAAGATCGCCACGA
This sequence comes from Candidatus Limnocylindrales bacterium, assembly GCA_046717305.1. Classification (GTDB taxonomy): domain Bacteria; phylum Chloroflexota; class Limnocylindria; order Limnocylindrales; family CSP1-4; genus UBA5189. Next base: position 11,705 of record JBKJVO010000011.1, on the reverse strand, counting down.
TCACGCGACTCGTCAGACCACCGACCATCCGTCCGCCTCCTCCGTACCCAGCGGCAGGTCCCGCACCTCGAATTCTGCGGAACGGCCGCACATCGGTCCAGCCCGGCCTCCATGACGGGCCGTCATGACAAGCCGGGAACGGGGCAATACACTCATCAGGGACACTCGGAACGCCCGCCGGTGCTATGTGCGGGGTTCCGGGAGGTCCGCAGATGGCCGACCTCGTCGTCATCGGTTGTCCGGATGATCCGGGTGCCCTGCACGGGCATTCGGCGAGTCGATCAAGGATTGGCGATCGCGTTCGAGGGGATTCCGCATCATGAAGACACAAACTCAGGGTGGCAGGGTGCCGCGTTCGCTCGCCTTCGCGTTTGCGCTCGCCGTCGGCATGCTGGCCGCTGGACCGACAGCCTATGCCGCAGGTCCCGCCCCAGTCGGGCTTGGAACGGCCGATCCGTTCGCGGTCCTGGCCGGCACGCCGGCGGTGACCAATACAGGGCTGACCACGATCGTCGGAGACCTGGGCATTCACCCTGCGGCCGCCGTGACGGGGTTTCCTCCGGGAACGGTGAGCGGGACGATCCACTTGGCGAACGCGGTCGCCCTCCAGGCCAAGACTGACCTGGTTCTGGCGTATGACGATGCGGCGGGACGAACGCCATCCACCGCCGTCGCCGGAGGCACTCTCGGGGGCAAGACCCTGGTCGCGGGCGTCTACAACGCCGGCGGCGTCACGCTCGACCTCACCGGAACGCTCACGCTGGACGGCCAGAACGACCCGAACTCCGTCTGGATCTTCCAGGCGACGTCCGATCTGATCACGGCGTCGTCGAGCTCAGTCGTCTTCATCAACGGCGGCCAGCCGTGCAATGTCTTCTGGCAGGTCACCAGCTCGGCGACCCTGGGATCCGGCTCGAGCTTCGTCGGGACCATCCTCGCCCTGACCTCGATCACGATGAACAGTGGGGTGACCCTGAACGGGCGTGCCCTGGCCCGCAATGGCAACGTTACGCTCATCAAGGACACGATCACACGGCCGACATGCTCGACCGCCGGCCCGACCGCCGGCCCGACGGTCCCGCCGACCGACACCCTCGCACCCGCAGACGCCACTCGGTCCGGGCCGAGTCCGATCGTCTTCATCGCCGGGTTGCTCGTCCCATTCCTCATCGTCGCCGGCCGCGCGTGGCTGCGCGCAAACCGCAATCGCTGAACCGACTGCCTAACGCGAATCGGACGCCCTTGCGCCTCAAGGATTGGCGACGGTGGCTTCGCGCGATCCGCGAACGCTGAACCCGGTACCCTCGCGCCGCGCTTGACAGTTGTCGTTGACTGCGCAACCATTTGAGCGATCACGCAACCTCGCAAGCAGGCCGGCGCCACGCCGGTCCCAGCGGCGGCGCCGAAACCGCCAGTCAGGAATCCCCTCCGTGCCGGCCATCACCGTCCCCGACATCACGGTTCTGCCTCGGATCCCGGAGCCGGACGCGCTCCTGGCGCGCCAGCGCCCGATCAGCGGCATCACCGTCGCCCCGAAGGGATACGAGGGGGAGGGGTTCCCGGTTCGGCGCGCGTTCGCCGGCGTTGACCTCGCGGACCTCGACCCGTTCGTCCACCTCGACCAGATGGGCGAGGTGGAGTACGCGCCCGGTGAGCCGAAGGGCACCCCGTGGCACCCGCATCGCGGCTTCGAGACGGTCACGTACATGATCGATGGCGTATTCGAGCACGCCGATTCGAACGGCGGCGGCGGCGTGATCACGAATGGCGACACGCAGTGGATGACCGCCGGGGCCGGGATCCTCCACATCGAGAAGCCACCGGAGTGGCTCGTCGCGTCCGGCGGCCTGTTCCACGGGTTCCAGCTCTGGGTCAACCTGCCCGCGGCGCAGAAGTTCGCTGCCCCGAGCTACCAGGACATTCGGGCCAGCGAGGTCGCACTGGCATCGTCGCCGGACGGTGGCGCTCTCGTCCGCGTCATCGCGGGCGACATTGCCGGGATCGCCGGTCCAGGGTCCACGTACACGCCCATGACGCTCGTGCACGCCACGTTGAGCCCGGGCGCCCGGCTGTCCATTCCCTGGCGGGCGGACTACAACGCCCTCGCCTACGTCATGGCCGGGTTCGGTTCCATGGGGGCGATGCTCCCGGGCCTGTCCGAGGCGGTGCCGGTGCAGACGGGCCAGCTCACGGTCTTTGGTCCGGGCGACGCATTGACGATCGCGTCGCTGCCAACTGGACGGCAAGAGTCGCGCAGTCCCAACCTCGACGTCCTGATCCTCGGTGGCCGCCCGATCCGGGAGCCGGTCGCGTGGATGGGGCCGTTCGTCATGAACACCCGCGAGGAGCTTCTCCAGGCCGTCGCCGACTACCAGGCCGGCCGCCTCGGGACCATTCCCGCGATCCACGGCGCTCCGACCACGATCCAGGAGCGCTAGACCGGGGGCGGCGCGCGATCGCCCGGCACGTCGCCGTCAGGCGGGGGCCCAGTCCTCGATTCGCCAGCCCCGTTGGCGGGCCTGCCGACGGAGGCGGCGGTCGGGCGTGATCACCCTCGGCAGGCCGACTCGCTCGAGCAGGCCGAGATCGGTGTGGCTGTCCGTATAGAAGTAGCTTGCCTCGAGATCGACGCCCTGCTCGGCCGCGAACCGCTCGGCGTGGACGACCTTGCCCATGCCGGCGCAGGCGGGGCGGACGTGCCGTCCGGTCAGGAGGCCGTCGCGCTCTTCGAACGCGGTGCACAGGACATGCGAGATTCCGAGCAGACGTGCCAGCGGTTCGAGCGTGAATCTCGTACCCGACGAGACAATGGCCACGACATGGCCGGCATCCAGGTGTTCGCGCACCCGAGCCAGGCCGGCCGGCCGGACGAATCGCGTCATCTCCGCCTCGAACCAGCGCCGGACCTCGGTTTCGGCCTGCGCGACCGACGTTCCGGCATAAATCCTGGCCACGCGCCCGATCAGCGTCTCCTGGTCCAGGTTCGCCAGTCGATAGCGAATCATCCAGACAGACGCGCGGATCAGGTCCGCGGTCGAGATGAGCCCGGCTCGATGCTGGTGGCGCGCCCAATGCAGCCCCGTGTCCACGTCGAGCAGGGTGTGATCGACGTCGAAGAAAGCAGCCACGCGAGATCCTGTCACCGCCGAAGGGTACGCCACGGAGGCCGAAACGCCGCCAAGCACCACGTCGACCCAGCGGGGCGGACGCCGGACGTGCCTGCACGGCGGCTGGTGCGAGATTGCACACTGAGGCGTGGCGGAGTCAAGGCGCGAAGCCCCGCTGCGTTTTCCGGGGTAGCTGCGTCGGTAGGGTATGGACATGGCACCGGACACAGTTGCAGCCGCGGTCTGCTGCCGCGCGCTGGCCTGACCCGCAGCTCCCGACAACGATCCACGAGGCGTACCGGCGGGACGCAGGCGCTATCCTGCATCTTCGGCGTCCGCGATCAGCGACGGACGCCCGCGGACGCGGAGGTGTTGTGGTCGGCGCCGTCTGTCCGAATTGCGGAATGGTCAACCGTCCGGGGGCGAAGTTCTGCTCCGAATGCGCCACGCCCCTCGGCGTCACCTGCCCGACCTGTGGGACGGAGAACGCGGGCGGCGCAAAGTTCTGCTCCGAATGCGCCACGCCGCTCATCGCGGCGCGCGGTGCCGGTGTCCCGCCCATGGCCGGGGCTCAGGCAGCTGGAGCTTCCCCCGGTGGGGTGGCACCCGGTCCGCCAGGGTTCCGAGGCTCCCCGAACACCGCCGAGCCGATCTCCGAGCGCCGCCTGGTGTCCATCCTCTTCGCCGACCTCGTCGGGTTCACACCGTTCGCCGAGGAGCGCGACACGGAGGACGTGCGCGAGACCCTTTCGCGCTACTTCGAGGTCGCCAGCGAGGTGATCACCCGGCACGGAGGTACCGTCGAGAAGTTCATCGGGGACGCGGTGATGGCCGTCTGGGGTACGCCGGTCGCCCGCGAGGATGACGCGGAGCGCTCCGTCCGCGCCGCCCTCGAATTGGTCGAAGCCGTCCGGTCCCTGGGCTCCGGGATCCAGGCCCGTGCCGGCGTCCTGACCGGGGAGTCCGCCGTGACGATCGGAGCGACGAACCAGGGCATGGTCGCGGGCGACATCGTCAACACGGCGTCCAGGTTGCAGAGCGTTGCCCTCCCGGGGACCGTGCTCGTTGGTGAGGCGACGCAGCGGGCCGCCGCCACGTCGATCATCTTCGAACCGGCGGGCGAACAGGTCCTGAAGGGCAAGGCCGCCCCCGTCCCGTCGTGGCGGGCGGTCCGCGTGGTCTCCCAGCGCGGCGGTCGGGGACGCGCGGACGCTCTCGAGGCGCCATTCGTGGGTCGTGACGAGGAACTCCGACAGCTCAAGGACCTCTTCCACGCCACCGGCCGGGAAGGTCGGACGCGCCTGGTCAGCGTCATCGGGCCGGCCGGGATCGGCAAGACGCGCTTGGCCTGGGAGTTCCTCAAGTACGTCGACGGGCTTGTCGAGAACGTCTGGTGGCACGACGGTCGGAGTCCTGCCTACGGCGACGGGATCACCTTCTGGTCGCTCGGGGAGATGATCCGCGGGCGGGCCGGCCTGAAGGAGTCTGACGACGAGGCGACGACCCGCCTTCGGGTCACTGACATGGTCCGTCAGTACGTCCCCGACACGACGGAACAGGCCTGGGTTGAGTCGGCACTGCTCGCTCTGCTCGGGATCGAGACGGGAATGAGCTCGGACCAGCTGTTCGCCGCATGGCGGACGTTCTTCGAGCGGCTCGCCGCCTCCGGTCCCGTCGTCCTCGTCTTTGAGGACCTCCACCACGCCGATGCCGGCACCCTCGACTTCATCGACCACGTCCTCGAATGGAGCCGCGGCGTCCCGATCTACGTGCTGACGCTCGCGCGGCCGGAGCTGCTCGATCGCCGTCGCGACTGGGGGGCCGGCACGCGGAGCTTCGCCTCCATCCACCTGGAGCCACTCCCGCCGGCGGCGATGATGCAGCTGCTGCTCGGGCTCGTACCGGGCATCCCGGCGCACGCGATCGAGATCATCGTCGCGCGGGCGGACGGGATCCCCCTGTACGCGATCGAGACGGTCCGGATGCTCCTCTCGCAGGGGCGCCTCGTGGCTGGAGCGGACGGTTACCGACCCGCCGGCGAGCTCGGCGACATCGACGTGCCCGAGACGCTGACCGCCCTCATCGCCGCACGGCTGGACGCCCTGGATCCCATCGATCGCGGCTTGATGACGGACGCGGCGGTGCTCGGCCAGAGCTTTTCGACGGCCTCCCTGTCCGCCGTCGGCGGGCTGGACCCCTCCGAGCTCGATCGCCGGCTCCGCGATCTCGTCCGCCGCGAGCTGCTCGTCCTGCAGGCTGATCCGCGTTCGCCGGAGCGTGGCCAGTACCTGTTCGTCCAGGCGCTGATCCGGGAGGTCGCCTACAACACGCTGGCACGACGGGACCGGAAGATCCGGCACCTGGCTGCGGCGCGCTTCTTCGAGGCGCTCGGCAGCGACGAGCTCGCGGGGGCGCTGGCGGGGCATTACCGTGCAGCCCAGCAGTACGCCGACGGCCCAGAGGCCGACGCCCTCGCAACGCAGGCCCGCCTTGCCCTGCGGGGCGCCGCGGAACGCGCGGCGTCTCTCGGATCGCACGAGCAGGCACTAACCTTCCTGGACCAGGCGATCGCGATGACGTCCGACCCGGCAGACGTGGGTGAGCTCGAAACCCGCGCCCTCAGATCCGCTCGCGCGGGGACAAGCGCCGATACCGCCGAACGGCATGCGCGCGCGGCCGTCGAGGCCTGGCGAGCGGCCGGAGATCGGGAGGTGACGGCCACCGCGATCGGCGCCCTCGCGATCGTGCTGGCCGACTTCCGGAGCGACCCGGGCGCCGGCCTCGCCCTGCTCCAGCCGGCATGGCAGGAATTCGAGGACCTCATGGACGGTCCAGGCGGACTGGCGCTGATGGCAGCGACGACTCGCTGCCTGGGAGGCCTCGATCGCTCGGATGACCAGCTCGCGTGGGCCGAACGAGCGTTGCCCATCGCCGAGCGGCTGGGCGACATGGAGACGATCGTCAACGTCCTCGCCGGCCGGTCCTCTGCCATCCTCCGCGTCGGGCGGCCGATCGAGGCGCGGGTCCTGCTCGAGGGAGCGTTCCAGCTCGCGCTCACCCACGACCTGCAGGCGGTGGAGATCAGAACCCGGAACCTTCTGGTGTTCTACGGCCAGTGGGACGAGCCGGCGCGCGCCCTTGAGCTCGCGCGCGAGGGGCAGGAGCGCGCTCGCCGCCTTGGGTCGCGGGGCTACAGCTACCTGATGGTCGGGAACGGCGTCTCGTGCGCGCTTCGCGCGGGCGACTGGACCTGGGCGGACGAGCAGCTCGAAGAGTGGCTCGTGGACACCACGGACGTCGCGGGCAAGCTCGAGTTCCTCGTGGACCGGGCGATCCTGTCGGCGCTGCGCGGTCGGGATCCGAGCCCGGACATCGAATCGGTGACGCCGGCCCTCGACCGCCTGTCCGATCCGCAATACCGCTCGTACGAACAGCTGGCTCGCGCGTGGATCGCGCTGGTGGATGGCCGACTCGCGGATGCTGCTTCCGCGGGCGAGGAGGCCGTGGCGACGACGTCCTACTTCGCGCCGATCGGCCTTCCGGTCGCGGCGCGGGCGTCCCTCTGGGACCGTGACGGCGCTCGAGCGGCACGGACGCTCGCGACATTGGACGCCTCCGGCTACTACGGCGCCGCCCTGGCGGCGGATCAACAGACGATCCGGGCCGGCCTGGCCGCCCTCGAGGGGCGGACGAGCGACGCAATCGCCGGCTACCGCGAGGCGCTCCGTGCGTGGCGTTCCCTGCGGCTCGTCTGGGACGAAGCGCTGGTGGCCCTGGACATGGCCATCCTCCTGGGGCCGGACGAGCCTGAGGCGGCCGCGGCTGCTGAGGTTGCCCGCGACACGCTCGTGCGCCTGGACGCCCGCCCCTTCCTCGCCAGGCTTGACCAGGCGTTGAGGACGGACCGCGTCGCTGCGGCCTCCGTCGTCGGTGTGGGCTCGCCGATGGCCCCGTCGCCCCGTCGCGTCGTCGCAGAGAGACTGCCGGGCTGACGCGAATTCTCTATCCGCACCGGCTCGATCCCTGATGTCGGGCGGTGAACATGCGGGTCGGCACCCTCCCGAAGAGCAATGCGGCACTGCCGGGTCGCTCCGGGCCCGCCGACGATTGACAGCCGATGGCAGACCACAGCGACGCTCCAACCTCGCGGTTTTCGACATCTCTGCAACTGCGGCGCCCGGGGCCATCTCGGCTTCATCCCGCCATCCCACCAGTAACCGGGGTGAGCCAGAATACCCCCAGGGGGTATCATGAGCGCACCCGTATCGGAGGACCCATGCGCCACGCCCGTCTCGCCTCGCTTCTTGCCGTTGCCCTCGCGCTCGTGGTCGCCGCCTGTTCAGGCGGAGGCACGGCCACGTCGGCGTCCGTCGGTCCGGCAACCGATGCCTCCCGGATCGAAGTCAAGCTCACCGACGCGTTTCAGATCGAGCTTTCCGCGGTGACCGTTCCGGTCGGCCGGCCAATCACCTTCGTCGTAACCAATCAGGGAGTCATCGACCACGAGTTCTACCTCGGCGACGAGGCGGCCCAGGCAGTCCACGAGCAGGAGATGATGGCGGGGGGCGGGATGGCTCACGACGAGGCGATGGGCATCAACCTGAAGGCGGGGGAAACGAAGGAGCTGACGGTCACCTTCGACGCTGCCGGCCCGATGCTCGCCGGCTGCCACATCGCCGGCCACTATGCGGCGGGCATGAAGGCGACAATCGACCTGACGCGCTAGGGTTCAGACAGAGCCAGCACCTGCCGCCCGACCAACCACAGAGGAATCCATGACCGACCGACCATCCCAGCTCATTGATCCCGTCTGCGGCATGACCGTCGAAGTCGCGCGCGCGGAGTCCGCCGGCCTCCTCCTCGAGTACGAGGACCGGACCTACGGCTTCTGTCGCGACGGGTGTCGGCGCGCGTTCCTCGAGGAACCTGCCACGTACGTCGCCCAGGCGCAGGCCAAGGCCGCGGCGGCCGTGGTCGCGGTCGGTGAGCGGTCGGCGACGGGAGGCGCGCTGCCGATAATCGACGAGGGCATGCGCCGCTGGTACGAGAGCTGCTCGTGCTGTCTCAGCGACGCCTTCCCGGAGATCAAGGCCCAGCTCGACGCGGAGCGCGTGGCGGCGGCCATGGACCCGGTCGGGGCGGGGATCTGCGAGGTCGCCGAGGCGGAGGCGGTTCCGGTCCCGTAGCGATGGACCATCACGCGCACCACGATCCCGAGCACGGCGCGCCGGAGCCGGTCGAGGACGCCCACGCCGGCCACGTCGCGCCGCCGCACTCCCGCGGCGGGCACGACCGCCACGCCGGCCACTCGGTTGCGATGTTCCGCGACCGGTTCTGGCTGAGCCTGGCGCTCACGATCCCGGTCGTCCTGTTGAGTCGGGACGTGTCCGAATGGCTCGGCAACCCGCTGTCCTTGATCCACGGCATCGAGAGCGTGGTGGCCCCTCTCGGCACCGTCGTCTTCTACTACGGCGGGATCGTCTTCCTCCGCGGCGCGCGGGACGAGCTCCGCGATCGCCGGCCCGGGATGATGACCCTGATCTCGCTCGCGATCGTCGTCGCGTTCGTGACGAGCTGGGCGGGCACGCTTGGCGCCTTCGAGATCGAGATCTGGTGGGAGCTGTCGACCCTCATCACGATCATGCTCCTGGGTCACTGGCTGGAAATGCGCTCGATCGCCCAGGCGCGCGGCGCGCTGTCCGCGCTAGCCGAGCTCCTCCCCGACACCGCCGAGCGGGTCACGGACGAGGGCACCGAGACCGTCCCGCTGTCCGCCCTCGTGCTCGGTGACGTCGTGCTCGTACGGCCCGGCGCCCGGGTTCCGGCCGACGGCGAGGTCGTGGACGGCGGCGCCGACGTTGACGAATCGATGATCACGGGCGAATCCCGGCCGGTGCCGAAGGAGCCGGGGGCCAGGGTGATCGCAGGGACCGTTGCCGCCGGTGGGTCGCTGCGCGTTCGCGTGGCCGCGGTCGGGGAGGGGACGGCGTTGTCCGGGATCATGCGGCTGGTCGAGGCGGCCCAGGCGTCCGCGTCGCGGGCGCAGGCCCTTGCGGACCGGGCCGCGGCGCTGCTCTTCTACGTGGCCCTTGCTGCCGGGACCGTGACGCTGGTCACGTGGTGGGCGCTCGGCGACCCGGAGGGCGCGCTGGTCAGGACCGCGACGGTCCTGGTGATCGCCTGCCCGCACGCGCTGGGGCTCGCGATTCCGCTGGTCATCGCAATCTCGACGTCGCTGGGTGCCCGAAACGGACTCCTCGTGAAGAACCGGATGGCCCTCGAGAAGGCGCGCAATCTCGACCTCGTGATCTTCGACAAGACGGGCACGCTGACGAAGGGCGAGCCCGTGCTCGCTGGCGTCACGGCCGCGCCGGGCATCGATGAGGCGGAGCTCCTCCGGCTCGCGGCGGCCGTCGAGGCCGACTCCGAGCATCCCCTCGCGCGGGCGATCGTCCGGGGGGCGCGGGACCGGGGGATCGAGCCGGCGACCGCGACCGCGTTCGAGGCGCTCGCCGGGCGAGGTGCACGGGCGACGGTCGATGGACGAACGGTCGCAGTCGGCGGGCCAAGGCTCCTCGCCGAGCTCGGCATCCCGGCGCCGGCGCCGCGGGATACCGAGCGCTGGGCCGCGGCCGGCGCGAGCGTGCTCCACGTGCTGATCGACGGCCGCGTCGCGGGCTCCCTGGCGCTCGAGGACGAGATCCGGCCCGAGTCGCGCGAGGCCGTGGAGCGGCTCCATGCGCTCGGCGTGCGCGTGGCCATGATCACCGGCGACAGCCTGGCCGTCGCGGACTCCGTGGCAGCGCGTCTCGGCATCGACGAGATCGCCGCGCAGGTCCTCCCGGCGGACAAGGCAGCCGCTGTCCGGCGGTTCCAGGCGGGCGGCCGCAAGGTGGCGATGGTCGGCGACGGCGTGAACGACGCCCCTGCGCTTGCTTCCGCCGATGTCGGCATCGCGATCGGGGCCGGCACGGACGTTGCAGTCGAGTCGGCCGGGATCGTCCTCGTCCGGAACGACCCGCGTGATGTGGTCGGGGCGATCACGTTGTCTCGTGCGACCTACCGGAAGATGGTCCAGAACCTCATCTGGGCCACCGGCTACAACCTCGTCGCGATTCCCGTCGCGGCGGGCGTCCTGGTGCCGTGGGGGATCGACCTGCCGATGGCGGTCGGGGCCGTCGCAATGAGCGCGTCCACGATCATCGTCGCGACCAATGCGCAGCTGCTGCGAGGTTTGCGGCTCCGCGCCGATCCGGCCTGGTCCCGCCGCGTGTCGATCGCCGAGGCCCCCATACGCCCCACGTAAGAGGTCGATGAGACCAGCAGGCTGGAGGTCGTGGCTGGGCCTGGAGGCTCGGGCGAGCACGCCGACCGGCACTCCCGCCGCCGGGAAGGCGTAGGATGGCCGCGATTTCCCCAGTCGAACTGCGCGGGAGAGATCGTCGGGGCGTCGTGGCAGCGCGGCGTGACCGGCGGCGCCGACGGAGCAACGGTCCGGAACCTCTCAGGCACCAGGGACCGCGCAGGGATGGGGACGCTGGAGAGCGTTGAGGACGGGAGCGATCCCGCCAGCGCGCGCCGACGGAGGAACCTGCGAGCGCTCGATGCGCCGTGGGGACGCTCTCAGGCACCAGGACAGCGGGGCACCGAGGAGATGCTTCCGCGATGCCCCAGGTAACGGGTGAGCCCGGGTTCGTCGATCGGCATATTGGGCCGAATACGGCCGATGCAGATGCGATGCTGACGGTCATCGGCCGAGCCACACTCGACGACCTGATTTCGGCCACCGTCCCGTCGGCAATCCTGCGCGAGCACGATCTGAACCTGCCCGATCCTCGCTCGGAGGCGCAGGCCCTCGACGACCTGCGAGCCATGGCGGCCGCGAACACGCCGCTCCGCTCGATGATCGGGATGGGCTACCACGACACGATCACGCCGCCCGTGATCCAGCGGAACATCCTCGAGAACCCGGCCTGGTACACGGCCTACACGCCGTACCAGCCGGAGATCGCCCAGGGTCGCCTCGAGGCGCTCATCAACTTCCAGACCGCGATCTGCGATCTGACGGGCATGGAGATCGCGAACGCGTCGCTCCTCGATGAGGGGACCGCCGCGGCCGAGGCGGTGACGCTCAGCCACAGCGTCTCCACGGTCACAGACGGAAATCTCCTGTTGATCGACCCGGACACGCACCCGCAGACAATTGGCGTGTTGCGCACGCGGGCGGAGCCGCTCGACGTCCAGGTGGTCGTCGCCCCGCCGACGGACCTCCTTGCCCGAGCCGCCGCGCCGGGCGACGGCGAGCGTCCCTTCGCGATCCTGCTCTCCAACCCCGGCTCATCCGGGGCCGTCCGCTCGCTTCGCGCCGACATCGAGGCCGCGCACGCCGCGAACCTCCTCGTGATCGTGGCCACGGACCCGCTCGCGGCCGTGCTCCTTGAGAGTCCCGGCGCCCAGGGCGCCGACGTCGTCGTCGGGAGCAGCCAGCGTTTCGGAGTCCCGATGGGCAACGGCGGGCCCCACGCGGCGTTCATGGCGACCCGCGGGAGCTTCAAGCGCTCGCTTCCGGGCCGGCTCGTGGGCGTGTCCGTGGACGCG
>JBKJVO010000010.1:0-2829 GCA_046717305.1 Candidatus Limnocylindrales bacterium | reverse complement strand
CGACCTCATCGGCGGGATCCAGAGCGTCACCCTCGGTGACGAGGAGGCCCGGCGGCGGCGCACCCAGAAGAGCGTCCTCGAGCGAAAGGCGCCGCCGACCTTCGACGTCATCATCGAGATCCAGGACCGTGAACGGGTCATGGTCCACGCCGACGTCGCCGATACCGTGGACGACCTCCTGCGCGGCGATCCAGTCGCGCCGGAGCAGCGCTGGCGTGACGAAGAGGGTGTGCATCGCTCCCAGTCCAGGCCCAAGCCATCCCCGCGCGAGGCGGCCGGGGCGGACCGGTTCTCCGGGCTCGTGGGAACCGGATCGTCCTGGCGCATGGAACCCGGCTGGCGTGGCGATTCTTCGTACCGGCCCGGGTCCGGCGGCTACTCCGGCGGCTACTCCGGCGGAGGCGTGGCCTTCCCGGGTGCCGAACGTGGCGCGGTCCGTCCTGGGTACCGCCCGGGCGCGTCGGGATCCTGGCGGCCCGTTCGAGGCGGCCCGTCGGGGCGGGGCGGCGGGCTGGAGGGGTCCACGGGTCCTGGCGGCCCCGGTCGCCCGGCCGCGTTCGTGGATGCACCATTCATTGTGGGCGAGATCGCGGACCGAGGCCCGCTCGAGCGGGGCAGCGTGGCGGTACCGGAGCCCAGGGCACGGGACGCGCGCGAGATCTCGCGGCAGCGCGAGTGGCGCCAGTCTGCGACACGGGCGATCGGGGCGCTCCGTGCCGACGAGGGCACGGCTCCCGTCAACGCCGGCGAGCTGGAGGCTGAAGACGAGACGCTCGCGAACCGGGCGCTCCCGGCGGCGTCGGACGAGCCGGGCGACGACGGCGCGCTCCGGGTTGCCGGCGCGGAGAGCCTGCCCACGCTTCGGGTCCTTCCCCAGGGGGTCAGCCGGCGCCGTCTGGAGCAGGCAATTCGCGAGCTCCAGCTGCCGGTGATCATCGCTCGCGACCTGGACGAGGCGGACGTCGTCATGACGCTCCGGACGGAATACAAGCAGAAGACACCGCTCATCCGTGAAGCGGAGGAGCGGGCCATGCCGATCTACGTCCTCAAGACCAACACGATCCTCCAGATGCAGGCCTCGCTGACCTCGATCTTCGCGCTGGAGATCGACCCGCGCGACGCGGCGATGCGCGAGACGGAGGAGGCGATCGGGATGGTGCTGCAGCAGTCCGAGCCGGTGGAACTGTCCCCGCAGAACGCCTATATCCGGCGCCTTCAGCACCAGATGGCGGAGCGTGCGAACGTCGTGTCGCGCTCGCGGGGTCGCGAACCGTATCGCCGGGTCCGGCTCTATCCGGACGTCGCCAAGAGCGCGTGGCGCTGATGCGATGAGCCTTCGCCTGGGCGACTTCACCTGGACCGTGATGGCTGACCCGGAGGGCAACGAGTTCTGCGCCTCCTGACGTAACCGATCAGGCGTTCGGGCGTCTCATGGCGGACGGGGGATTGCTCGAGAGCGGGCGGGAGGCAGGCGCGAGATGCAGACGGTTCGACGGATCTACCTGTACGTCATGTCGGCGGTCACGCTCGGTGTGGTTGCCGTCGGACTTTCGATTCTCCTGGAGGTGCTGCTGGACGGTGCCGGCGTGTTCGATCGCCCGGCCTATGACTACAGCCCTGGCCCGCGCGAACAGCTGAGCCAGGCCGTCGCGATGCTCGGCGTGGGTCTGCCGGTCTGGGCCCTTCACTGGTGGCTGGTCCAGCGCGGCAGATCGGCCGGTCGAGCGGGAGTGGACGCCGAACGCAGCGCCCCGATCCGCGCCCTCTACCTGACCCTCGTCCTTGCCGTGACGCTGGTCGTCTGGGTTCTCGGCGCTGCCGAGTTCCTGCGCGCCATTCTGACCTCCGCAATCGACGCCGTACCCGAGTACGCGACGTACGACCCTGGCGCCGCGCTGGCGCGAGGTGCGGTCTTTGCGCTCATCTGGACGTACCACGGGCAGGTGCGTCGATCCGACCTCCGGGTCGGTCCGGTCAGCGGGGCAGCGGCCTGGATTCCGCGGCTCTATCTCTACGGCGTCGCTCTGGGCTCGCTCAGCGTCGCCCTCGTCGCCGTCCGCTCGATCGCGTCTGCCGGCGTCGATCTCATGGCGAACCGCGCCGATGAGTGGGTTCGGTCGTCCGCGATCGAGAGCGCCATCACGCTCGGGGCGTGGGGCCTGGTCTGGGCGGCGCACTGGCGGTACGCCGGGGCGCTGTCGCGCGTCGACGACTGGCGCGGGAATTCCGAGCGCGCCTCATGGATGCGTCTGGCGGCCTTTGTCGGGATGATCGGCATTGCTGCGACCTTCACGATCGGCGGGCTCGCGGGGATCGTTGGAGGCCTGCTCGTGCCGCTCATCGGCACAGACCTCGCGTTCTACGGGCCTGGCGAGGCGGATCCGCTCCGCCGCCTTCTGGCCGTCCCGATCCTGAGCACCGTCCCGTGGGTGCTCGCGTGGTGGATGCATGCCCGCTGGCTTCGACGGGAGCCCGCGGCCTTGGATCCCGATCGCACCCGCCTCCAACTCCGACTCGTGGGCCACGTCATCTCGGCGGTCGCGCTCGCGCATGCGGCCGTCGCCATCGGCTGGCTCATCGGGTTTGGCATCGACGCCGCCTTCGGGGGCAACCGGATGGACCCGACGTTCGGCATCCCGTGGCGGTACGAGCTGGCGCAACAGATCCCGGCGGCCGTCATCGGGTCCGCCTTCTGGTTCTGGTGGTGGTCGCGAGTCGTTGCCCGACGCCAGGCCGACCCCGAGCGAGAAGCCGGCGCCACTGTTCGTCGGGCATTCCTCTTCCTGACGGTCGCGGTCGCGGTCATCGTGTCCCTGGGGAGTGCCGCGC
>JBKJVO010000009.1:0-5057 GCA_046717305.1 Candidatus Limnocylindrales bacterium | reverse complement strand
CCGCTGGGACTACTGGGAGCTGACCCGCGACGAGCCGCTCATCGCCGCGGAGCTCGGCCGCTACCGCGAGGCCGGCGGCTCGGCCCTCGTCGATCTGACCCTGGACGGCGTCGGCCGCGATCCGGCGTGGCTCGTCCGGCTGGCCCGAACCACGGGTCTCCACATCGTCATGGGCTGCGGCTGGTACCGCGGGGCCCACTACCCGGCGGAGGCGCTGATCGATCGCCGCTCAGTCGAGGACCTGGCCGACGAGCTCGTCCGGGAGGCCACCGAAGGGATCGCGGGCGACGGCCTCGAGGAGCCGGTCCGGCCCGGGATCATCGGCGAGATCGGGACCGACAAGCCCTGGGTCTCCGCGCTCGAAGAGCGGGTCAATCGGGCGGCGGCCCGGGCGGCTCGCCAGACCGGCCTCGCGATCACGACCCACGGCGTCATGAGCGACGTGGGCCTGGCCCAGCTGACGATCTTCGAGGCCGAGGGCGCCGACCTCTCGAGGGTCGTCATCGGCCACGCGGACTCCTACCCCCACCTGGACCACTACCTGGAGATCATCCGCCGGGGCGCCAACCTGGAATTCGACTTCCTGGGCATGGCCTTCACGGCCCAGGAGCGGCATGGCCAGCCGCGCCTCATCGAGCTCCTCCTGCAGCTCCTTGCCGGCGGCCACGGGGAGCGCGTCCTGCTCAGCCAGGACGTCTGCCACAACTCACAGCTTCACGCTTACGAGGGCAATGGCTACACGTACCTCCAGGAGACGTTCCTGCCCCGCCTCCGCACCCGCGGCGTCTCGCAGGCCGAGATCGAGCAGCTCACCATCCTGAATCCCCGTCGGATCCTGACAATCGCCTGACAGCACGCCAAGCGAACAATGCGCCAGAGTGCCTGGCGCGCCGGCTGCGCGCGGGCGATTTTACTCAACGACGATCTCGACCGTGGCGTGGACTTCGCCCGCGTTGTTGTAATACCAACCCGGCGGGCCGCGAAAATCATCGGCGTCCGCGAAGCCCAGGAACAGGCGGGTCGCCTCCGAGGGGGCGCGATATCGGTGGCCCACACCATTCCCGACGAGGAACGTCTGACCGAGCTCGGGTTCGAGGAGCTCGAAGACCTGGCCGTCTTTGAACTCGAGCCGGCTTGGTGCTTCGCCCCCGGGCTCCGAATCGGACAGGAAGACGCCGACGAGGAACATTTGATTGTGCTGGTAGACGATCCCGGAGATGCCGCCGTACGAGCTGATATCGGTGCGGCCGACCTGGGCCCCTTCGGGCCCGTTCCACGTCCCTCCCGACCCGACATCGCTGATGAAATTCACGCAACCGATGACGGCAGGAAAGGTGACGATCCGCGACGCTCCGGCCGGGAGCAGCCAGACCGGCGGCAGGTAGCCGGCCCCACCCGAGGCCGGCTGGGGCGGTACGTCATGACCCGCGCCGAAGATATTCGCCCTGGCCGGGACGAAGCCCTTCGGGTCTTCGGTGCCGTCGGTGTCCGTCGGACATCTCGGCGTCGGATGCGGTGCGTAGCTGTACGGCGCGATCGTCGGGGCGGCGAGCGAGGCCTGTGACTCGGTCGCTTCCGGCGTGGCACCACAGGCAGCCGCGATGACAGACAGGGCTCCGATCACGAGTGCGATTGTTCGGCGATCCATGGTCTCGACCTTTCAGGTCACTTGACCGTCGCGTGGGGGTGCCGGGGCGGGATCGGCAGCGTACACCCCGATGTTCCGCCCTCCGTGTCGGTTGACCGCGAGCCTCGTCCCAGTCGATGTCTCGGGCCTCGAGCGCGGCGTCGCCGCCATCTCCGCGCCCCGGCCACGCCGTCGCTGCCGTCCTTCTGGCCCGGCTCACCGCCCTGGTCGTCGCCACAGGCACATTCCCGCACGCCAAGCGAGCTCGGCGGGCGCCGGCCTGGTCTTCAGGCGGGAGCCGGCAATTCACGGCCGCGGTCGGGCCGGTCGGGCGCAATACGACTCCGGGTCGTCCCAGGTGACTGAGCGCGCGACGGCCGAATAGCCGCGTGCCGTCCGTCAGCCCTGGAGTGTTGCCTCGACCGACAGCTCCACGTTGCCCTTGAGGGCGATCGAGATCGGGCAGTTGTCCTTGGCATCCTCGGCGATCGTGGCGAACGTCGCGGCATCGATGCCCGGCACGTCCCCGACCACCGTGATGTGGCTCTTCATGACCTTCCAGCCGCCGCTGGCGTTGTCGAAGGTGACCTCGGCGCGGACGTTGAGCTTCGTGGCCGGCGTGCCGTTCTTGGCGAGACGCGCCGAGAAGGCCATCGAGAAGCAGCTCCCGTGTGCCGCCGCGAGCAGCTCCTCCGGCGAGGTCTTGCCGTTGTGGGGGCCGGTGCGGGCGGCCCAGGACACCGGCATCCGCGAGAAGACGCCGCTCGAGACGTAGTCGATCGTGCCGGCGCCGGAGATCAGATCCCCGGTCCAGGTGACGAGTGCGTGGCGCTGTTCGGCCATCGGGACGGTCCTCCGGGGCTGCGGGGTCATCGCTGGTTGACCCAGATCGTCGCACAGATCGGCTGCGAGCTCCCGGCGCGGCCACCGGGTCAACGGCCCAGGATTGCCCGAACCTGCGTGAGGAACGGCCGATGTCGGACGGCTCGAGGGAAGCCCACCCGCTCCATCCCGCCGAAGTCGCGGTGCGCGACGACGGCCGCGGCGAACGCCGGCGCGAAACCGTCGTCGGCAAGGGGGTCGAAGTCGTCCTCCCACCAAACGCCGGCGATCCGGAGCGTGTCCGACCGCCTCTCGATGCGCGGCTCGATCCGTCCGACAAGCCGGTCCCCGTACAGGATCGGCAGGACGTAGTAGCCCCAGCGACGTTTGACCGCCGGTACGTAGACCTCCCAGACGTAGTCGAAGTCAAACAACCTTCGGAGCAGATCGCGATCCCAGCACAACGGGTCGAGCGGGGCGAGGAACGCCACGCCGGGATCCGCGCCGCCGGGAGGCGCGCCGGCCGCCACCTCGCGCCCCGCCTGCTCGAGGAGCGGAAGCTCCGTGGCGACGAAGAAGCGCTCGCCCTTGAAGCCCTCGACGTTGGCCCGAACGATGTCGCCGCCCGCGACGAGTTCCTCGCGAAGCTTCGTTCGTTCGGCGACGTTCCGGGTCGTCCCCAACCAGAGTTCCGCCTGCCCGCCGATCCCGAGGAGCCCGCCCGCGCGGTAGCGCGAGAGCAGGCGATGGCGCCGTTGCTCCGACTCGGGATGCCGCTCCGCGAGGAGCTCGGCGGGAAAGAGCCGCTCCACGAGGTCATAGACGCGGAGGTTGCCTTCCCGCCGCGAGATGCCCAGGATCCCGGACTGGGCCAGGGCCTCGAGGATCGCCCGGACCTGGTTGGTCGGGCGCCAGTACCAGTCGATGGCCGCGCGCGGCCCGACTTCGCGGGGCAGCAGCGGCCCGCCGACGCGGATCCGCGTCAGCAGCTCCTCAACAAGCGGGGCGTGCTCGTCGAAAACGCTCCCGGAGAGTTCGGCATGGTGTCGGTCCCAGGTCACGCGATACCAGGGCAGCTCGGAAGTCGGGACGATCGAGAGCGCCTTGTTGTAGGTCTCGTACAGGACACGGTCCTGGTAGAGCCATCGATCGGTCCATTCGCGCCGGTAGCCGGCGATCCGGGCCAGCAGCACGAGGTCGTGATTCCTTCCGGCGATCTGCAGCGGATCGAACTGGAGCGAGCCGACGCGGTCCATGACACGCAGCACGCTCTCCGGCTCTGCCGGCAGTGATCTCGGCGGTGCGAGGAGGTGGCGGAGGACCAGGAATCGGCGTGCGATGGCGGCCGAGATCTCGATCGCGGGCATTCGGCCAGTCTACCGAGCCGACCAGCGCACCAGGCACAAATACGATGTCCGTCGTATGGCGCGGGGCGCTGCTGTCAGGGAGACTCCGACCAAGAACCATGAGGAACCCATGATGTCCCAAAGCCGCACGCGCTGGTCACCCGGCCGACGTCATCGAAGCAGGGCCAGCGCGCGCAGCAGGTGGGAACGATGAAGCGAAGGTTCGGCATCCTCGTGGTGATGGCGGTGGCTGCGATGGCATTTGCAGCGCCGGTTTCGGGCGGCCCGTCGTGGGGTCCGGCGACGCCCAACTTCAACCTCGAAGGCATTCTGCGACCGGTCGCAGGCGGACCGGGCAACGGCTTCGGATTGGTGAAGTTCCGCCAGCCGAAGGACGCCGACAAGATCATCTACCTTGACGTCTGGGTGCGGGACCTGGCCCCGAACCAGGGCTATGCCCTCCAGCGGGCGACGGATTCGAACGTGAACGACGACTGCACCGGAACGAACTGGCTGACGCTCGGCCATGGACTCGTTCCCCAGGCGATCACGACGGACGAAACGGGAACCGGCCGGGCGGACCTGTTCCGGAACCTGGCGGCCGTCCCGCTTGGAACGCAGTTCGACATCCACTTCCGCGTGATCGACGCGGGGACCTCGACTGCGGTCCTGGAGAGTGCCTGCTACCAGTTCACAGTCAGCCAGTGAGCGAGAGGGCGGCCGCCTCGTGGCGGCACGCCTCGCTACTCGCCGTGCTCACGCTGTTGGCGGCCTGCTCGTCGGGCGTCGCGTCCCCGATCGTGAGCCTGACGCCGACCGAGGCGACCGCGAGTCCGGCCCCAACGGTCGAGGTCACCGCCGCGCCGACAGCCACGCCATCACCGACCGCCGTGATCGTGACGATCACGCCGCTCCCGGGCGCGCCCGACAGCGGGCTCGTGGTCGAGCTGAAGGCCGAGCGAGATCTCTGGTCGGTCAACCAGATTGATGCGCCGGCTGGCGAGGTGTGGCATGTCCAGATCGACAATGTCGGAGGGACCCACAACTTCACGGTGGCGTCCGGACCCACGGTCCCGGAGCGGATCTTCATGAGCCCGAGGTTCGACGAACGAGCGACCTACACCTTCGACATCCCCGCTCTCCCGGCCGGCAGCTATCTCTTCATCTGCACGATCCATGCCGATCGGATGACCGGGACGCTGGCGATCGGGGGCTAGGCGCCCACTCCGCTCATGCAGGTTGGCTGAGCGCAGGTTCGAGGG
>JBKJVO010000008.1:0-21722 GCA_046717305.1 Candidatus Limnocylindrales bacterium | reverse complement strand
GAGCAGGATCGCATCCCGCCACGCGCGGCAGAGCACCTCGACGAGCTCGAGCCGATCCACCGCCTCACCGAGTGCCGCCTCGAGCGCGGCCCTGCCCGGGAGCTCGCCGCCCGCCGTGCCCACGGCGACGGCGCCGTGCCGCTCCAGGAGGACCACACCCGGGAGCGGCGGCTCGGCCGGCGTAAGCGCTACGGCGATCCGGGCGGCCAGCTCCTCGCTGCCCATCGCGCCGAACGCGACGGACGGAAGGACGGGCAGGAAGTGGGCCGTCTCGGGGAGCGCGGCGGGATCCGGGATCTCGCCGACGAGGCTCAGGGCCATGGATACCGGGAGGTGCGCGTGGGCGATCGCGACGACGTCCGGCCGCGCGCGGTAGATCGCCCGATGAATGGCCATGTCCGAGCTCGGCCGCGGGCCCGAAGCGGGTGGGCCGGCGGCCGGATCCAGCGGCACCGTCGGCAGGTCGTCCGGGTCAAGCTCGTCCTTTCGACGCCCGGTCGGGGTGGTGAGCAGCCGGCCATCCGTCAGGCGGAGCGAAAGGTTGCCCTCTCCGGCGCTGATCAGTCCGCGAACTCCGAGACGCCGCCCGGCGGCGCAGATGGCCGCACGCAGCGCGGCCTCGTCCAGGTTGGTGCCTCGTTCGCGGTCCACGAACCGATGGTAGCGCCGGACGCCTGCCCGAAGAGGGTGGCGCCGGGTCAGGCGGCGAGGGCGACGGGCTGAGGCGACGGATCCGAGACCGTCCAGACGACGGCACAGTCCTCGCAGCGGAGTTCGTCCGGCAGCGGGAGCTCGACCGTCAGCGGGAGGTCGCAGCATGGGCGATCGAAGGTGACCATGCCGGAAGCGTCGCGAGGCGCCGTGACAGCTAGCGTGGCACGATGCAGACAATCGCAGGAGTTTTTGCGTGACCAGTTCCAACTCGCCGGTCATCGACGTCGTGGACCTCCGAAAGCGATACGGCCGCGTGGAGGCCCTCGCCGGATTGACGATGACGGTTCAGCCGGGCGAAGTCTTCGGCTTCCTCGGGCCGAATGGCGCCGGCAAGACGACGACCGTCAAGCTCCTCCTCGGGCTGGCCCGGCCGAGCGGCGGGCGCGGAATGCTCCTCGGGGCGCCGCTCGGCGATCGCGAGGCCCGGCGCCGCGTCGGCTACCTGCCGGAGCTGTTCCGGTTCCAGCCCTGGCTGCGAGCCCGCGAGGTCCTCGCCCTGCACGCCGACCTGATCGGCCTTGCGCCGGACGGCCGGGCCACCGCCTTCGACGAGGTCCTCGGACTGGTGGGGCTCGCGGACCGCGCCGACACGTCCGTCGGCGGGTTCTCCAAGGGCATGCAGCAGCGGCTCGGCCTCGGCGTGGCCCTGTTGGGCGAACCGGCCCTCGTGATCCTCGACGAGCCGACCTCGGCGCTGGACCCAATCGGCCGGATGGACGTCCGGGGCATCCTCCGGACCGCTCGCGACCGCGGGGCCGCGGTCTTCCTGAACTCGCACCTCCTGAGCGAGGTGGAACAGATCTGCGACCGCGTTGCGATCGTCGATCGCGGGCGTGTCGTGGCGGAGGGACCGCTCGCCGCGGTCCTCGGACAGCAGGAGACGCGGGTGCGGGTCGAGGGGCTGACGCCTGCCGACATCGCGGCCCTCGCCGCCTTCGGGGGCCCCCGCTTCGACGGGCGGGATCTGGTGTACACGGAGCTCGCCCTGGAGCGCGTTCCGGACCTCGTCGCGGCACTCGTGGGGCTGGGCGTCCGGGTCCACCACGTCGTCTCGGGACGCGAGTCACTGGAGCAACGGTTCCTCGAGCTCGTCGGCCGGGACAGGGACGCCGTCGCGTGATCACGATCGCCCGCCTGACGATCGGAGAGGCAGCCCGACGGAAGATCCTGTGGGTGCTCGTGATCCTCGCGATCATCGCCGTCGTGATCGTGGGCTGGGGCGTCGGCCAGCTCGTCAGGCTGGCTCGCGAGTCCGGGACCCCCGAGCTCCAGATCCGGCTGGCGGTTTCGCAGATCCTCATCTTCATCGCCTTCCAGTTCGGGTTCATCCAGGCGATGACCGCGGCGTTCCTGGGATCGCCGGCGATTGCCAGCGACATCGAGTCCGGGATCGCCCTTGCCGTCCTGGCCCGGCCGATTCGCCGCTCGTCGTACCTGCTGGGGCGGTGGCTGGGGCTGGCCATCGTGCTCGTGGCCTACGGCGCTGGGTCGGCGCTCCTCGCGATCCTTGTCGTCGGCGGCGTTTCGGGCTATCTGCCGCCGTCCATCCTCATGCCCATCGCCTTCATCGCGGCGGAAGGCCTCGTCGTGCTCACGTTCACGATGTTGCTGTCCACGCGACTTCCGCCGATTGGCGGCGGGGCGATCGCGGTCGTCGCGTTCGGTCTGGCCTGGATGGCCGGGACGATCGAGCGTGTCGGCGTGGCGCTCGCCGCGAACAATCCCGGCGTGAATCTGG
The DNA here is from genome assembly GCA_046717305.1 of Candidatus Limnocylindrales bacterium. Lineage (GTDB taxonomy): Bacteria > Chloroflexota > Limnocylindria > Limnocylindrales > CSP1-4 > UBA5189. The sequence goes on along the minus strand of JBKJVO010000008.1, from coordinate 19,270 downwards.
GGTTCGTGGGCGACATCGGGCGAGCCCTCCTGCCAACCGATGGGCTGTGGCGGGGCGTGATCTACGGCCTGGAGCCGCAGATCGTCATCGCCGCTGCCCAGGGTCAGGGGTTCGCGGAGGCGAACCCGTTCTTCGCTGCCACGCCGCCACCGGTGGCGTTTCTGGCCTGGGTTGGCGTCTGGACGATCCTCGTCCTGTCGCTCGCCGTCCTGTCGCTCCGCCGACGCGAGCTCTGATCGCAAGCGGCGCCTCGTGCCGGGCGCCTCGTGCCGGGCACCTCGCGCGTCGTCGGCCGCCTCGCGCGTCGTCGGCCGCCTCGCGCCCCGTCGGCCGCCTCGCGCCACGCACGGCCTGTCAGCCGCGGTACCGAAAGCAGCCGGGCAGATGGTCGTCCACGAGACCGACGCTCTGCATGAAGGCGTAGACGATCGTCGGGCCGACGAACCAGAAGCCGCGCCGCCGCAGATCGTTCGACAGCGCGTCGGAGATCGGCGTCGTCGCCGGGATATCGGCCATCGTCGCGGTCGCGGGGAGCTGCGGCGGCGGACGCGGGACGATCGAGCCGAGGTAGGCGTCGAACGAGCTGAACTCCGCGACCACCGACTGAAGAGCGAGGGCGTTGCCGATCGTGGCTTCGATCTTGGCGCGGTTCCGGACGATTCCGGCGTCGGCCATCAGGCGCACCCGATCCGCGTCGTCGAATGCACCCACGACGTCGGGATGGAAGCCCCGGAACGCGAGCCGGAACGAGTCGCGCTTGTTGAGGATCGTCTGCCAGGAGAGGCCCGCCTGGAAGCACTCGAGGGTGAGACGCTCGAACAGCTCGACGTCGTCCACGACCGGGACGCCCCACTCGGCGTCGTGGTACGCCTGCATCCGGAGGTCCGGGCGATCCCCGTCGCCCCACCAGCATCGCCGAATGTCGTCCATCTGCGCGAAGGATAGGGGCGCCGGCTACGCTGGGTCCATGCCACCCCAGATCCACCTCGGCCACGGCGCGAGTGGGACAGCCTCGAGCATGGCGCCGTTCATCGCAGGTCTCGAGCTGCGCGGGATCCGCGCGGTTGCCGTGAATCTGCCGCGGCGGCGGGCGGAGGACGCGGTGCCGGCCTGGCGAGCGGCGGTCCCGGACGGCGCGGGGACCGCGGTGGGTGGGCACTCGTACGGCGGCCGGGTCGCGAGCCTCGCGGCTTCTGAGCCGGACACCGGGTATGCCGCGCTCGTTCTCTTCAGCTACCCGCTGCATCCGCCGGGCTCGCCGGAGCGAACGGAAGCGCGCATCGCGCACTGGCCGCGGATCGCGTGCCCCGTACTCCTGCTGTCGGGCGAGTCGGATCCGTTTGCCAGGATTGAGCTCCTGCGTGCGGCGGTACCGCTCCTCGCGAACGCTGAGCTGGTGACCTACCCGCGCCTCGGGCACACGCTCCGACCGGTTCTGGACGACGCCCTCGACCGCGTGGCCGCGTTCCTCCGCGAGGTCGCCGGGTAGGCCGCCCCGGAGCCGCCGCATTCGCCGAGTCGCCGGGGTACGCCCGTGCCGCAGCCCGTGGCTCGTCATGTGCCCGAGCTATCGGACCAGGACTGTCGGTTGTGCGACGCCGGAGGTGCCGCTATCCTGCCGAATCCGCACAGCCTCTTGGAGGAGGACTATTGCCCGACGTCGCCGGCCGCCTTCGTGCGGTCACGTCCGCCCTGATCGCGGCACTGCTCCTGGTCGGCCTCATCGGACCGGCGACCACGCAGGCGGTCGATCCCCCGAACCTGGATCAGTTCATGGCCGCCCTCGGCGCGGTCGAATCGAACGGCCGCTACGACGCGGTCAACGCCACGAGCGGTGCGATCGGCAAATACCAGATCATGCCGACGAACTGGAGCGCCTGGTCGAAAAAGTACCTGGGCGACGCGAACGCGGCGCCGACTCCGGAGAACCAGGACACCGTGGCGCGGCGCAAGTTGACCGCCCTCTACAACTGGCTCGGCGACTGGGCCTCCGTCGCCCACTGGTGGCTGACCGGCGACGGCGACACGGACCCGAACCATTGGTCGGCCTTCTCTCGGGGGTACGTCAACAAGATCCTCGCTCTGCTCGGCGAGCCGCTCCTGCCGGCCACACGGTTCACACCGCAGGCACCCGCGCCGCAGTCGGCCGCGAAGCCGGCGCCCGCGAAGCCGGCCATTCCGGCCCAGGTGTTCGACGAATCGAACCTCGCCATCGACTTCTCGGGCGGCTGGGGTCAGGCCGAGTTCGCGCGCTACAACGGCGGCCAGGTCCGCTACGCGATCGAATCAGGTGCGACGGCCTGGTTCACCTTCAGCGGCACCTCAATCACCTGGATCGGACCGAAGGGCCCGACACGCGGCGAGGCGAACGTGTACGTCGATGAGAAGCTTGTCGCCACGGTGGACGTCTACGCTGCACATTACCGGGCGCGGTCGGAGATCTTCAGCATGACCTTCGACCGGCAGGGAACGCGGACGATCACGATCGAGGTTCTGGGAACCCCGGGTCGCGAGACGATCGCGCTGGACGAGTTCGTCGTCGGCGGCTGACTGCCGCCCCGAGCCGTCGGCGGCTGATGCCGCCCGCCGTCGCAGCGCGGCCGACGATCAGCGGGCGGCCATGACTTCGATCTCGACGCGATAGTCCCGCGCGAGCGCCGTGACACCCACGGTGGCCCGGGTCGGGGGCTCGCCTGGAAAGTACTCGCGATACACCGTGTTCATCCGCTGGAACTCGCTGAAGTCGCGCAGGTAGACGGTCGCCTTCACGACGTCCGGGTAGTCCAGGTCGACCGCTCGGAGCAACCGACCGACGTTCTCGAGCATCTGGCGAGTCTCCGCCTCGATACCGCCGGCCACGGCACCCGGCGAGCCGGGCACATCGCCCACCTGGCCGGCGAGGAACACGAAACCGTTCGCCTCCACGACCTGGCTGAACGGGTTTTCGCTGGCCGTGATGTTGGGCCCGGAATGGACGTGCTTTGGCATGCGTGGATCTCCCGGAACGGTGGACTGGATACGCCTGAATCCTACTGCTCACGCGCCGCGCCGCGGCCCTCGAGCGCGAGCCGCGCCCCCGGCGGAAGGGCGCCGATCACGACAGGCGGCGGGCGGCGGCCTCGACGGATTCCCGGCACCACCACTCGAGGTCGTCCACGGCGCCGATGCCCGTCGGCAGCACGCCGCCGGCGGCCGCGTCGATCCCCTTGCGCCAGCCCCGGAGCAGGAGGCCCACGAGGATCGCAAGGTCGCGCTGCGCAGCCCAGTCGCCGACGACCCGGCTGCCCCCGGCGGTCACCAGTGCCGCGAGGTACCGCTCGAACACCGTGTCCGGCGGGACGTCCAGCTGCGCGACGTTCGCCACGACGAGCCATCCGAGCTCGACGGCGACCGGTGCGAGCGTCGTCATCTGCCAGTCGATGCAGGCCGCGCGACCGTCCGGCAGGAGTGCCACGTTCGCGAACTTCAGGTCGCCGTGGAGGCCGGTCGCGGGCAGCTTGGCGAGTCCCGCGAGGAGCGGCCCCGGATCCGCGGTCAGCGAGGCCACCAGCGACACCGCGGCAGGCGACGCGAGCCGGTCGAATGCATCCCACCCGGCGAGGAACCGCTCGCCGACCCGCAGCCCGGCGGCACGGTAGCGCTCGGCGGATGCGCGGGACAGGAGCTCAATCCGCTCGCGGACTGGGCACCACGGCCAGGACGAACCGCCCGCGACCCCGGCTCCGTCACCATCACCGGCTCCATCACCGCCACCACGCAGCTGCGCCCAGGGCATCGTGTGGATCGCGGTCGCGACCGCGAGAACGCGGTCCAGCGCCTCACCGGCCACGACCACGGTTCCGTCATCGCCGCGATCCCACGGGATCAGCCATTCGGACAGGTCGGGCATGAGGATCGCGGCGGCATTGCCGTCGGCGGCCGCGCCGAGGTGCGCGGCGGCGAGCGAGGCGGGCAGCGGCACCGGGTCCGCGGCAAGCACGGCCTCTCGGAGCGCGTCGTCCCGCGTCGAGTGGGCGATCCAGTCCGTCGCCCACGACGTTCGCTTCAGGACGTACCGAGCGTCTGGACCGTTCAGGGCCGTCAGCGTGGCGCCCGACCAGCCGTCGTTCGGAAAGGGCATCTCCGCGACATCGGCGAGGCCATGCGCCGCAAGAAGATCCGCGAGCGTGCGCCTCGCCCAGGACGACGCCGCGGCGGCATGCGGAGTTGGGCTCGCCACGCTCGGTTCAGCCGTGCGGCGGTGGCGTTCCGCCGTCTCCGTTGCCATCGAGGTAGACGACCTGCGATTCCGGGCAATTCCGCGTCAGCACGACCACGAGCGGTTCGGCGTCGGACGCGTTCTCCTCGACATGGACCTCGCCCGCGGGGATGTAGACGAAGTCCCCGGCCTCGGCGATAAAGGCCTCGTCGAGGCCGGTCGGCCCGAACGTGAACCGGGCGCGCCCGGACATGATGTAGATCGACGTTTCGCACGGCCCGTGGTGGTGGATGCGGGTCCTGGCGCCGGGCTGCGTCGTGACCATGGACGAATACAGGCCGACGGAGCCGGCGACGGAGGCGGAGACCGCGATCGAGCGCTCCATATCGGCGTGCTGCCCCACGGAGGTCCGGCGCTGGTCGGGGGTGATGCGGACGGCCACGGGCCGATGATATCCGCCGGTCAGGTCGCCGAGAGCGTTCGGTCGAAGGTCATCGATCGCGGAGCCTGGCACCGGGCTACCATCGGCTCGTGATGCCCTTGCTTGACGCCCTGCCGCGCTTCCGGCTCCTCGACGGGCCAAGCCCGTTCCACCGCCTGGGACGGTTCGGCGAGGCGCTCGGGGGGCGGGCGGAGGTCTGGATCAAGCGCGAGGACCTCCTGCCGCTCGCGTTCGGCGGCAACAAGCTCAGGAACCTGGAGTTCCTCGTGGGCGCGGCCCTGGCCGACGGCGCGGACACGCTCGTGACCGCCGGCCGCCGCTGGTCCAACCACTGCCGCCTGACCGCGGCCGCCGGGGCACGCGCGGGGCTTGCCGTTCACCTCGTCCTGTCCGGGCCACCGGCGCGCGATGCGTACGGGAGGGAGCTCCGGGGCCCGGGTCACCTCCTCGACGAGCTCCTGGGTGCCACCGTCCACCAGCTCGCCACGGCCGACCGTGCCGCGCGAGAGGCGGCGCTCGCGGACGTCGCCACCGAGCTTCGGAGCATCGGCCGACGACCGTACACGATCCCCGTCGGCGGGTCCGGCCTGCCGGGGGCCGCGGGCCAGGTCCTGGCGGCCGTCGAGCTCCTTGCCCAGGCGGAGACCGCCGCAGCCCCGGCGGACGTCGTCGTGGTCCCGTCGGCGACCGGCGGCACGCAGGCCGGCCTCCTTGCAGGATTCCGCGCCGGCGGATCCGCGGCGGAGGTGTTCGGCGTCCTCGCCGCGCGCCCGGAGGCTGAACTGCGCCCGGCGATCGAGGCGACTCTGGCGGCGCTCGAACCGCTGGCCGACGTCATCGTCGATCGGGCCGAGATCATCCTCGACGCGGACCAGCTCGGCGGCGGCTACGGCATCCGGACCCCGGCCGCCGACGCGGCTACCGCGCTGCTCGCCCGCACTGAGGGCGTCCTGGTGGACCCGATCTACACGGCGAAGGGCCTCGCCGGGCTCATCGAGGGTGTGCGCTCAGGTCGTTGGGATGGGCGCCGCGTCGTCTTCTGGCACGCCGGCGGGACGCCCGGCCTGTTCGAGCCGCTGGACGGCGAACCGGCGGCCTGACCCGCCCCGCGAGCCGGGTTACTGGGCGATGACCGTTCCGGTCATGGCGGGGTGCACCTCGCACAGGAAGTAGTAGGTGCCCACGGGGATCACGCCGACATTGAGGACGACGGTGGACGCGGAGATCGGGTCGTGGCGGAAGAGCAGGTCGCCGTCGAAACCTGCTTTCGTCCGGATCGCGATGTTGTGCGTATCGGACTCCTTGTTCACGAGGACCAGCGTGAACGCCGCCCCGGCGGGCACGAAGAGCTCGGTGGTGTCGAACTTCCGGGCGTTGGCCGTGACCACGACGGCACCGGGCGGGTAGCTTGCGGGCGCCGGGCTGGACCCGGTGCCGCACGCAACGAGCGCGAGTGACGGAACGATGAGCGCGAGCATCGTCACGAAGCGGGCGAGCGAACGGCGCACGGGTCTCCTCGAATCGGGCTGTGAGGCGCCTGAACCCCCGGGCGCAGCACGCATCCTAACGCGGCGCCACGTCGGAACGAAACCGCGCCCGGAGCGCCCCGCCGGGCGGAACGCGCGTCAGCGGACCTCGACGACCCGATAGCGGACGGCACCTCGCGGCGTCGTGACGTCCACGTCCGCACCGGCGACGGCGCGCAGCAGCGCGGCGCCGACGGGCGAGGCGATGCTGATTCGCCCCGACGCCGGATCCGATTCAGTCGAGCCGACGAGCGTGTATGTGATCGTCTCGCCATCGTGCTCCACGACGACCGTCGAGCCGATGTGGGCGCGATCGCCGCCGGACTCGTCGATGATGACGACGTTCCGCTTGCGTTCCTCGAGCAGCCGGATCCGGCCCTCGAGGAACGATTGCTCCTCCCGCGCGGCGTGGTACTCCGCATTCTCCTTGAGGTCCCCGTGCTCGCGGGCTGCCTTGATCCTGGCCACCACGTCGGGGCGTCGCAGCCGGGTCATCTCGTCCAGCTCCACTTCCAGGCGGGCGAGCGCGTCCGCCGTGAGCGGTACGGGCGACGAGCGCTTGGACGGGGGCACCACCCGCGGCGCGGCCGTGCGAACCGCACGCGCCGCCCGTTCTGCGGGCACTCGTGCCACCGGACGGATCCGGGCTCGCCGCACGGTGCCGGTGCCGGTGCCGCGATCCGCGTCCCGGGCACCGTCCGCGTCGCCCGGCGGGATCTCGACGAGCCGCGTGGGCGGATCGGGCGGCGGTCGATCGTCGGGCACGATAGACCCGGTGATCCCGTAGGCCTGCCGCTCGCCGGTCGGCCGGCGGAGGTTCGCCCAGGGAAGTGGCAGGGCGCCCCCCGGGCGGCCGGGCGGCAGCGCGGCGGGCAGCGCGGCCGCGAAGGCATCGAGCACGCCGTCCAGGGCTTCCTCCACGGCGTCCGTCTCGGCGAACCAGATCCGTGCCCGCCCGATCCCGGTGAGGAGGTGGAGCCACTGGCCGTCGACATGCGGGCGACGATCCCCGATGTGGTGGTGGGCGAGGGCGAGGACGCGTCCCCCGAGGCTTCCGGCCGTGGCGCCGGCATACAGGACGACGGCGGAAGGCAGCCAGAGCGACGACAGGCGAGCCGCGAGCGCCTTTGACGTCGGACGGACGCCGTCGAGGCGCAGGTCCGGAACGTGCTCCATCCATTGCCCCAGGCGGGCCAGCTCGATCCGTGGGTTGGCCAGAGGCTCGGCCAACTCGACGAGGTAGACGCCCGGGGCGCGGGTGGTCAGCGGCCGACCCCACAGCACTGGGCCGTCGGGCCGGAGACCGATCTCGCGAAGGAGCGCGGTTGCGCTCGCAGGGGCGCCGTCTGTCAATTCGTCCTCCGTCTCCGGTCGCGGCCCAACGGGTCACGCGGCGAGCCGCGGTATCGTCGCACCATCTCATCAGCCTGTCGCGAGGGTCCGCCGATCGTGCGCCGCCGCCTGCCACTCGCTCTTGCCGTCGCCGCCGCCTCGGCGTCCCTCGCCCTGGCCGCGGCGGTGGGGACGGGTCTCCTCCGCACCCCGTGGAACGTGGGCCCGAGCCCCGTCGCGATCGCGACGACGGCCGCGTCGCGGACGACGGCACCCGCGGCGACCCCGGAGCCGACGCCGTCCCGCCCGACCGCGGCGCCCTACGTGCCGTCGAGCATTCACCGGACGGGGATCGTCGACCGCCTCCAGGCCGCCCTGGACGCCGGTCGTGCCGAGCTGGCCGCTCCGGGCGTCGAGGCGAGCTTGTACTTCCCCGACGGGCGACAGTGGACCGGCATCTCGGGCGTGGCCGACCTCGCCACCGGTCGCGAGCTGACGCTGGACACCCCGTTCGCCCTGGCGTCAGTCAGCAAGACGTTCCTCGCCGCGGAGATCCTCCTCCTCGTGGACGAAGGTCGGCTCGCGCTCGACGACCGCGTCGGACCCATGCTCCCCACGACCCTCGTCGGGGACACCGCGATCGACGCGCGGATCACGATCCGGATGCTGCTCGACCACACCAGCGGCCTGCGCGATTTCCTCGTGGACGCGGCGCTCGACCGCGCCGTGCGTGCCGATCCGGGCGCGACGTGGACGCCGGACCAGGCCCTCGCCTACGCCGGGCGGCCGGTCGCGCCGCCCGGGAAGGGCTACCACTACGCGAACACGAACTACGTCCTGCTGGGGCTCATCGCCGAGCGGATCACGGGTAGAACTCTCGCCGAGGAATACCGGGCCCGGTTCTTCGAGCCGCTCGGCCTGTCGAGCGCCTCGTACCAGGGTCGGGAACCGCCCGCGGGCCAGCTCCCCACGGCGTACCGCTACAGCTCGATCCGCCTTGAGGCGAGGCCTCAGGACGTCACGGACGGATCGGAGATCCGGCCGTTCACCGCGATCACCACCGCGGCCGGCGCAGCGGGCTCGATCGCTGCGAGCGCGCGCGACCTCGCCCGGTGGGCCCGGGCCCTGTACGGCGGCGAAGTGCTCACGCCCGAGCTCCTGGACCAGATGGTCGGCGATGCCGACGTCACGCTGACCCTCGATCCCCCCTATCCGTACGGGCTGGGCGTCCAGGTCTTCGAGGTCAACGGACGGATCACCTACGGCCACTCCGGACGCCTCGTTGGAGCGCGGAGCGTCGTCCGCTGGTTCCCCGAGGAGGGGATTGCGATCGCGGTCGTCTCGAACCAGAGTCGGTTTGACCTGACGCCGCTCCTCGTGGACCTGCTCGCGGTCGTCGCACCAAGGCATGAATCGGGCGGCCGGAGGCCGGATTGAGGCGCGGTGCACCGCGGAACCGGAATGTCAGCGCGCCGGTACCACCGCCTCGCCTCCCCGGTACGGATGGGGCTGTCGCGTCAGCCGCCAGGGGCGGATGCTGACACGCATCGTCAGGGGGAGCGACGTGCAGCAGGTCGAGGCCTATATCGCCGGGGGCGTCTTCAGTGGGGCCGTCGCGCAGCCGTGGGGGCTTCGCGACGGCCTGGAATCCGAGCGGCCGGTGGATTTCGATCGGGCGACCTGGTTCCCGCTCGCGGGCGGGGCCGCCACGCGACGCGGCCACCTCCGGGTGGAGTCGGACGATCTCCTCGTCCTGTGCCTGGAGGCCCAGGACCTCCCGATCCACGCGACATGGCATGCCGTGGAGCTGGACCTCGGGCCGTATCGGATCGCCGGCGAGCTGCCGACGGTGCCCGGGTTCGATCCGGGGCGCGCCCTCTCGCGGCCGGGCGGCCCGTTCGTCCTCCTCCGCGACGTGCGCGTGGAGCTCGTGGGTCGTACCGGTGACGGTCGAGTCGAGCGGCCGCACGCGTTCGTGAACCGGTACGCGGTCGAGCGGGTCAGCGCGGACATCGACCTCGGGCACTACTTCCCGGGCGCCCGGTTCCTCACGGCCGCGGGTCGCGCGCTCAGCTGAGCGGGGACCCGATCGACGTCAGCCCCGCGAGCCGCTCCCGGACCGCGAGTGGCCAGGGCTCCGATGGGCGTAGTGGTGGGTGCGAACCGGCCGGCCCGCGGCCGGCCCGCGGAGCGGCTGCGGCTCAGCGTTCCGGTCCGGCACGAAGCCCTCCTCCACCGTCCACGGAATCGCCATCTTCAAGAGGCGCTGAACGCCGCGCAGGAGGTCCGTCTCATCGATCGAGACGAGGCTGATCGCGTCGCCCGTGGCGCCGGCCCGACCCGTCCGGCCGATCCGGTGGATGTAGTCCTGGGGATCCCACGGGAGCTCGAAGTTGACGACGTGCGGGAGGTCCTCGATGTCCAGCCCGCGAGCGGCCACATCGGTGGCCACGAGCACCCGGATCTCGCCGTTCTTGAACCCCTCGAGCGCCCGGGTTCGCTCGGGCTGCGTCCGGTCGGAGTGGATCGCGACGGCCTCCAGGCCGCGCCGGTCGAGGTACGTCGCGAGCCGTGACGCCCCAATCTTGGTCCGGGTGAAGACAAGGACCTGGCGCCAGTCGTTGTGGGCGACGAGGTGGGCGAGGAGGGCCTCCTTCCGGTCGCGGTCGACCGGGTAGACCAGTTGGCGGATCCCCTCGACCGTCGTGTTGCGCGGCGCGACTTCGACGGTCTCCGGATCGCGCAGGATCGTCCCGGACAGGCGCCGGATGTCGTCCGAGAAAGTCGCCGAGAACATGAGGTTCTGGCGACGCTGAGGGAGCAGGGCGATGATCTTCTGGATGTCCGGCAGGAAGCCCATGTCGAGCATCCGGTCGGCTTCGTCGAGGACCAGGATCTCCACCTGTCCGAGGTTGGCGACTCGCTGGCCGACGAGATCGAGCAGCCGCCCCGGGGTCGCGACCAGGATCTCGACGCCGGCGCGGAGGGCCTTGATCTGGGGGTCCATCGGGATGCCGCCATAGACCACCGTCGAGCGGAGCGGGACGGTCCGGCCGTAGGTGCGGACGCTTTCGTCCACCTGCATGGCCAGCTCGCGCGTCGGCACGAGGATCAGGACCCGGACCGGGTGGCGTGCCGGCGAGAACGACGTGTTCGCCTGGCTGCGCAGGCGGTCGAGGATCGGCAGGACGAACGCCGCGGTCTTGCCCGTCCCGGTCTGGGCCGCCGCGAGAACGTCCCGACCGGCGAGCACGTGCGGGATCGCGGCGGCCTGCACCGGTGTGGCTTCCGTGTAGCCCTCCTGGGCCACCACGGCGAGGAGATCGGCCGACAGGCCGAGCGTTGCGAAGGTCAAACTGTCTCCAAGGTTTCCCGCGGTCACGGTCCGCGCCCTTGGCGCCGGGACATCGTGCGGGCCCCGCGAGAATACCCGGATCGGCGCCGAAGCGCGCCCCGGCTCGACTACGATGCCGGAATGAGCGCACGGGGCACGCGAGCGACGGACGAGCTGGTGCGGTCCGGGATCCCGCATCGGGTCCACGAGTACGACCCGCCGACGCGGCACGGCACCGAGAGGTACGACCGGCCGGCCTATGGCCGGGATGCCGCTGCCGCCATCGGCGTGGCACCCGACCGAGTCTGCAAGACGCTCGTGGCCCTCGTGGACGGGCGCCCGGTCCTGGCGATCGTGCCGGTGGACCGGACCGTGGATCTGAAGCGCCTCGCCGCGGCGTTCGGCGGTCGGCGCGCCGAGCTCGCGGATCCGGCGGAGGCGGAACGCGCCACGGGGTACGTCATCGGCGGCATCAGCCCGATCGGTGGGCGTCGGCGACTGCCCGTGGTGCTGGACGAGCGTGCGACCGCCCACGCGACGATCCTCGTCTCAGCCGGGCGCCGAGGCCTCCAGGTGGAGCTCGCGCCCGCGGATCTGCTCAAGGTCGTCGCCGGCGTGGCGGCGCCAATCGGCCGATCAGCGAACGGTGATTCGTAAGAGCGTTCGCGAAAGGCGACCATCGATATCGACGATGTGGAGTGTTGGCGCCCGACCCGCAGCCCCGAGTCACGTCGGCCGCTGACAGCGGCGACCCCCTGGTCGGACGCCTCCGGCCACCGGGAATCCAGGAGCCCCGCACTTCCCAGTGGATGCGGGGCTTCTTCTTCGTCGTCGCCGCATGGGTCCGATCCGGAGGCAACGGCCCCCGGCTCACCCGGGACTGCCCGCTCGCATTTCCGTGCTGATGTTGCCCGCTCGGGGCACGGAGGCGAGGTTGCTGCGGCCGCGACTGACATCCGCGGTGATCGCCAGGTTCGAGACCCGAATGGTCGCGCGCCTGCGTCCGGACTCGGAAGCCGGGGAGCGGTGCTGTCCCGTCATCGGTCGAGGCAACCTCCTGTTGCCCGCATCGTACTCCGTGTGCGCAAGTCCGTGACCCGACCGCCGGCGGCATGGTTGCCACATCGCGCGCTACCATCGCCGTCATGTCCACCTCGACCGACCGTCTGCATCTGACCGGCGACGACAACGCGGACCGGTACCTCGTCGAGCAGCCGCTCGCCCTCCTCATCGGGTTCGCCCTCGACCAGCAGGTGACCGTCCAGAAGGCGTTCTCGGGGCCGTACGAGCTCCGCCAGCGCCTCGGACACCTGGACGCGGCACGGATCGCGGCGATGGATCCGGCGGACCTTGACCGGGTCTTCCGGGATCGGCCCGCGCTCCATCGCTTTCCGAGCTCGATGGCCTCAAAGGTCCAGGAACTGTGCCGCGTGGTCGCCGAGCGGTATGGCAACGACGCCACCCGGATCTGGCGGGAGGCGACCGACGGCCCGGATCTTCGGGACCGGCTGACGGGCCTTCCCGGGTTCGGTGCGATGAAGGTCGGAGGCACTCTGGCGATCCTCCACAAGCGCCTCGGCGTCTCGCTCCCGGGCATCGGTGCGGTCCTTCCGTCGCATCCGACGCTCGGTGACGTGGACTCGGCCGAGGGGCTCGCCCGGTACCAGGCCGGGAAGCGTGCCCACAAGGCTGAAATCCGGGCGGCCAAGGAGACGGCCGGGACCTGATCGCGCCCGGATCGCCTCGGAAGGGCCCGGCTTCTTGACGGGTACCGCGGGGAATGGCAAGATGGTTGCATCAGCAACGATCTGCCCGGGGGCACCGGGCGCAGAGGTCCCCATGGACGACACGATTCGCCGGGCGCTCACGCACGGCCACGTCATCGACATCACGACGACCGGCCGGATCACCGGCCAGCCCCGGCGCATCGAGATCGTCTTCCACAGCTTCGCCGGCCGGATCTACATCACCGGGTTGCCCCGAGCCGGCCGGACGCGGGCGTGGCTGCGCAATCTCGAGGCGGACGCTCGCCTGACGTTGCACCTGAAGGCGATCGTCCAGGCAGACCTTCCGGCGACGGCCCGGATCATCACGGATGCCGCTGAGCGCCGCCCGATCCTCGAGAAGGTCGCCCGGCTCTGGAAGCGGGATGCGGACGAGATGGTCGCTCATAGCCCGCTCATCGAGGTCACGATCGACGGCTTCTCGGTGGAGCACGCGGCCTGACGGTCGCCCCGGGCAACTTCAGCCCGACCTATACTCGGCGCGTTGAGCAAATCTTTCCAGCAAGTTCTTGCAATCAGGAACGAGATGACCACCGCGATCGAGGTCGACGTCCGCAATCCGTCGGGGCTCCACGCACGACCCGCCGCCGTCTTCGTGAGGGCGGCCTCCGGGTTCCGGTCCGATGTTCGCGTCGCGAACGTGACGACGGGCAGCGCCGAGGTCAGCGCGAGAAGCATCCTTGCCGTCCTCGGGCTCGGGGTGTCGTCCGGCCACCGGATCCGCCTTCGAGCCGAGGGTGATGACGAGGCCGCCGCGGCGCGAGCGCTCGCGGACCTCGTGGCCTCGGGGCTTGGCGAGACGGCGGACGGCGGGTCCCGCGGCTGAGATGGAGCTCCACGGGCTCCCGGCGGCGCCGGGCGTCGCCATCGGGCCGGTCTGGCGGTACCGCCACGGCGAGGTCCGCGGCATCCCGCTCCCTGACGTCCGTGCCGCCGCGGACCGCGCGTCCTCGGAGCTGATCACACTCGCCGATCGGGTCCGCGCCCTCGGACGCAACGACGAGGCGGAGATCCTCGACGCTCAAGCCCTGATGGCCGTCGATCCGCTGCTCCTGGACGAGGCGGAGGCGCGCGCAGCGGCGCTCGGTGTCCCGGATCCGGACGCGCTCGCCGCGGCGGTCGAGGCGGTCGCGCGGGCCGTCGCGGAGACACATGCCGCCCTCCCCGAAGAGGACCTGGCCTCCCGCGCCGCCGACCTGCGCGATGTCGGGTCGCGAATAGCACGGATCGTGGCCGGACGCGAGATTTCCCTGCCGGATCGCCCGTCGATCGCGATCGCGGACGACCTGCCGCCGTCGATCGCCGCCGAGCTGCCTCCGGGTGCCCTGCTCGGAATCGCCCTGGAGGGCGGATCTCCGCTCAGCCACGCCGCCATTCTTGCGCGCGGGCTTGGGCTCCCGGCCGTGGTAGGGGTCCGCGGGCTCGTGGCCGCCATCGATGCCGCCGATGCCGGCCGTGACGCTGCCGGCGAGCCCGGGGCAACGGAGGAGCCGCTGATCGTGGGTCTCGACGGCGAAGCGGGGACGCTCGTCGTCTCGCCATCCGCGGCACAGCGCACGGAGCTCGAGGCGCGGCAGGCACGCCGGCGGCAGGAGGGAGCCGTGGCGCGGGAGCTGCGCGGCGTGCCCGGGAGGACCGCCGACGGCGTTGCGATCCCGCTCCTCGCGAACATCGGCCGGCCCGAGGAAGCGGCCCGAGCGCTCGAGGCCGGGGCAGAGGGGGTCGGGCTGTTCCGGACCGAATTCCTGTTCATCGGCCGGTCCGACGCGCCGTCGGAGGCCGAGCAGATCGACGCCTACGCGGCCGCCCTTCGGGCGTTCGGCACAGAGCGGCCGGTCGTTTTCCGGCTGGTCGACATCGGCGGCGACAAGCCGATCCCGTATCTCCATCTGGCCCACGAGGACAATCCGTTCCTGGGCGTTCGCGGTCTCCGGCTCGGCCACGAGGATCGGACGCTCATCCGGACACAGATCCGTGCGATTGCCCGCGCCGGGGCGGCCGCCGACGCGATTCCGCATCTGATGGCGCCCATGGTGAGTACCAACGAGGACGTGACGATGCTCCGCGAGATCGTCGCCGACGCGCTTGGCTCGCTGGACGCGGAGGGCGTTCCGCGGGCGGTTCGTCTCGTCGTCGGGATCATGGTGGAGGTCCCGAGCGCCGCCCTGTGCGCCGCCGAGCTGGCGCCCTCCGTGGACTTCTTCAGCATCGGCAGCAACGACCTGACCCAGTACATTCTGGCGATGGATCGAACGAACGCGCGGCTCGCCCCATTCGCGGACGGCCTCCACCCGGCCGTCCTCCGGGCCATCCGGACGACCGTGGAGGGCGCCGATGCCGGCGGCATTCCGGTGGCGCTGTGCGGTGAGCTCGCCGCCGACCCGCTCGGCGCTGCCGTCCTCGTGGGGCTCGGCGTGGACGAGCTGTCGATGGACGCCGGCGCGCTCGACGCCGTTCGCCTCATGCTCAGTCGAGTGACGAGCGCCGAACTCAGGGACCTTGCCGAGGCCGCCCTTCGGGCTCGCTCCGCGGCCGAGGTCCGCGCCGCGGCCCGCGCGGTGGTGGGTGGCGCGCCGGGCGCCGCCGCTACCTGAGGAGCTCCGATCGTCAACCCGCTCGGCGCGATCCCGCTGAGCTCGTTCGCGATCCCGCGAGCCGGAGGATCCCCTCCGCGGTGGGGCGGTCCGTGACGAGATGGCTGGCCAGCCCTGAGCGCAATGCCCCGAGCAGGGATTGGTGCTTGTTCGATCCGGCGGCCACCACCACGACTCGCGGGATCCTCCGGAGCTCGTCGACCGAGATCGAGATCGTGCGGCGGCTCCATTCGTCCTCCACGATCGTCCCGTCGGCGCGGATCAGGTGGCCGCTCACGTCGCCGACGACCCCGAGGCCAAGGAGGCGGCGGCGACCGACATCGTCGAGCCGGTCCATCACGGTCCCGTAGCCTGGGAGGATCATCGGACCACCGCTCACGCCGATGAGCGCAGCGTCAAGCTTCGCCCAGTGGGCTGTTGTCGCCGCGACGCCGCTGTCCCGGAGGAGCGCCTCCTTCGTCTCCTCGGAGTCGAGCATGCCCGGCGCATGAAGGTAATGGACCTGTGCCCCGAGCCGGTCGGCAATTCGCCGGGCGAGCTCATTGACGTCGAGGTAGCGATTGCGGGAGTCCCACCCGCCGACGACCGGCACGACCGTCAGGTCGGCGAGGCTCCGGCGGGGGAGTGCGGACGCGAGTGCATCGATCGTGTAGCCACTGGCGATTCCGAGCGACCCGACCGACGGCAGCCACTCGGCGACGTGCTCGGCCGCAGCGACGCCGCACAGCCGCGCGGCGGCCGACGGATCGACCTCGCGGCCCGGCGTGAGCCAGACCTCCAGCCCGAACCGTTCACCCAACTGGTGGGCGAGCGCCGGCTGTTCGTCCGTGGACGGCTCGATGGATATCCTGACGATGCCGACGTCGCGCGCCTGGGCAAGAATCCGGCTCACCTTGGAGACGGAGAATCCGGTCATCTCGGCGATCTCCGGTTGTCGGAGGTCGCGCGAGTAGTAGAGCTCCGCCACGAGCCGCATGACCTCGCGATCCGCCGACGGCGCCGTCCTGCCAGCTCGATCCGCCGCTCTTGCCATCGTTCCTCCGGAAGATCCGGTGCCGCCTGAATCGATCCGCAACAACCTTGACAGCGTCCCGACGCAGAAGGTATACAGTTCTCGCGGGACGTGCAAGAACGTGCCGCAAAAATTCTCTCGCGGCCGGCGAGCCCTTCGAGGAGGCCATGCGGGATTTCCGGATCGTGGTCGCGGCCCATGGCGACCTCGCCCGCGCGCTCGTCGCGACCGCGGAGCTGATCTGCGGCCGGCTTGACGGCGTGCATGCGCTCGGCCTGCTTCCCGCCGACTCGCCGGAGTCATTCTCCACGCGTTTCATGGACGTTGCCGGGGACCCGGCCGGCAAGCTCCTGATCCTCACGGACCTCGCGGGCGGCACCCCCCACAACGTCGCCCTCGCGGCGACCCGTCGCCTGCCCAGGTCCGTCCTCATCTCCGGCGTCAATCTGGCCGTCCTCATCGAAGCGGCCATGAGCACAGACACGCTCGACGGCGAAGCCGTGGAGCGTCTCGTCGCGGGCGGCCGTGAGGCGCTCGTCAACGCGAGCCAGCTGCTCGCGGCGAGGCAGCCGTGACCCCGGGTCGCGGGCGAGCCTGGAGGGCCTCGTCCGGATCGGTCGTTCGCGGTCGCGAGATCATCGAGCCCGTGCCCGCGCGGCGGAGGCTGCGATGGCCCTGACGCTCGTGCGAGTCGATGACCGGCTCATCCACGGACAGGTCGTCGTGATCTGGCTCAAGGCGCTCAACGCCAAGCGGATCGTGATCATCGACGACCGAACGGCCCGCGACGAGTTCCTGCGCGAGGTGATCACGCTGTCCGCGCCTTCGGGCGTGGTCGTCGAGATCCACGAACTCGCGTCGGGCACGGAGCGGGTGCGCCAGCTCACCGCGGATCCGGAGCCGGTCTTCGTCCTCATGCGATCGCCGGTCACGGCCCTTCGGTTGCGCGAGGCAGGCGTGGAGTTTCCGCTCCTGAACGTGGGCGGTATCGGCGCCGGGCCGACCCGCAAGCCGCTCTATCGGAACATCTCGGCATCGCCGGAGGAGCTCGCGGCGATGCGGAGTCTCGAGTCGATGGGCACGAAGGTGGAGCTCCGGATCGTTGAGAACGACCGACCGGTGGCATTCAAGTCGGTCGACAAGTAGGAGGGATATGGAGATGTCTGGGAGGTTCTTGACATGCAGCGCGTGACGGCCTCGCCGCGAGCCGTGCGGCTCGCCGCCCTGGTGACGGCGGTGCTCTTCGGAGCGCTGCTGCTCGCCGGGCCGGCCTTCGCGGCGGAGGATGACGCGCCGACCGCGGATCTCTTCCGCGCGGCACTCGTCGGACTCGGCTACTACCTGTCCAACAGCCCGTGGCTGCTGGGGATCGGCGGCTTCTTCGGCCTCTACCGACCCCTCGTGGCCGGCCTTATCGTCGGCATCATCTTCGGTGACCCCGTGAAGGGTGCCGAGATCGGTGCGGCGATCAACCTGCTGTACATCGGGTTCATCTCGGCCGGCGGATCGATCCCCGCGGATCCGTCCGTCGCCGGCTGGGTCGGCACCGCGCTCGCCATGGCGGGCAACCTGTCGTCGGAAGCGGCGATCACGCTCGGCGTGGCTGTCGGCCTGCTGGGCACGATCGTCTTCTTCACCCGGATGAGCGTGGACGCGGTCTTCGCGCACTGGGCGGACGCCCGGGCGGAGGCCGGTGACATCTCGGGGGTGGCCAGGATGAACTGGCTGCCGCCGCAGATTTTCCTCTTCGTCATCAGCTTCTTCCCCGCGACCATCGCCGTCTACCTCGGTGCCGGCGTCGTTGGGGACGGGATCTTGTGGCTCGGCACGAATGCGCCGTGGATCCTCCGCGGCTTCGAGATCGCGGGCGGCCTCCTGCCGGCGATCGGCATCGCGATGAACATGCGGTTCATCTTCCGGGGCAGCGTCATCCCGTACTACTTCCTCGGCTACATCCTGGCGTCGGCCTCGGGCGGCGGGATGAACATCGTGGCGATCGCGATCGTGGGCGGGGCCCTGGCGATGCTCCACGTCACGTTCGTTCGCCAGCCGTCCGTGCGCTCCGGGGAGGCATGACATGACTGACGAGAAGAAGCTCGATCGCAGCGACGTCCGACGTGCGTTCTGGCTGTGGACGTTCTTCAGCCACGCGAACTACAACTACGAGCGGCTCCAGGGAACGGCCTTCGCCCAGGCGATGGCACCGATCATCCGGAAGCTCTACAAGGACCCGGAGGAGATCAAGGCCGCCCTCAAGCGGCACCTGGTCTTCTTCAACACCGAGCCGAACGTCGGCGGCGTCATCCATGGCGTCGTCATCGCCATGGAGGAGCAGCGGGCGAACGGGGCCGACATCGATGACGACGCGATCAACAGCGTCAAGTCCGGCCTCATGGGTCCGCTCGCGGGCATCGGTGACTCGATCACCCAGGGCACGATCACCCCGATCCTGCTCTCGATCGGCATCGGCCTCGCGGCAGCCGGCAACCCGTTCGGCTCGGTCCTGTACTTCGTCCTCGAAGTCGGGATCATCGTCGCCCTCGCATACTTCTTCTGGTTCCAGGGGTACGACCGGGGACGGGTTGGGGTCACCGACCTCCTGAAGTCCGGCCTGCTCGACCGCGCGCTGACCGGCGCCAGTGTGCTGGGCAACATGGTCATG
The DNA here is from genome assembly GCA_046717305.1 of Candidatus Limnocylindrales bacterium. GTDB lineage: Bacteria > Chloroflexota > Limnocylindria > Limnocylindrales > CSP1-4 > UBA5189. The sequence goes on along the minus strand of JBKJVO010000008.1, from coordinate 386 downwards.
GGCGCCCTGACGTACCAGTTCGTCCACGTGTTCGTCACGTGGCACGTCGGGATCGACGTGGGCGGCGGGCAGACGAAGAACTTCGACGTCCAGAAGGACCTCGTCGGCGCCATCTACCCGGGCCTGCTGCCGCTGCTGTTCACGCTGTTGACCTGGTGGCTCCTGGCCCGGCGGCGAGTCTCGCCGATCTGGCTCCTCGTGATCTACCTCGTGGTGGCGATGGTCGGCGCGTTCCCGATCTTCGGATCGGATCAGCCGTGCCCGTCGATCCTCCACGAGTTCTTCCAGCCCGACTTCTGCGTCCCGGCGCCGCCGGCCGTGTAAGTCGATCGCACCCGCACGACCTCGTTCGGGGGGGCGCCGGCCCCGGCCCCGGGGCCGCCGCC
>JBKJVO010000007.1:0-3022 GCA_046717305.1 Candidatus Limnocylindrales bacterium | reverse complement strand
GCCCTGCCAGGCAAGACTGACACACGGCAGGATCCCGACGCCGGCCGCATGCGAGCTCGCAGCCTGGACCCACGCCAGGCCGCCGCCGGCGACGACCGCGCCCATCCATAGCCGCCGGCGAGTGGTCCCCGCTGAGGCTTGCCCGGCCGCCAGGACCAGAGCGACGAAGACTCCGAGGAGCGCGACCCTCACCAGGTCGGTCGGATCGGCCCCGCTGAATAATCCTGCCGAGCCGTCGCTGATCGTCGCCGCGGCCCGCGGTGCACCAACGCCCTTGACGAGGAGCGCGGACGCCGACAGGCCGGCACCGACGAGCGCCAACCGCGGGACCCTCGGCCGATCGAGCCCGAAGAAGCGCGCCTGGACGGCCGCGCCGAGCATCAGGGTCAGCCCGAGGATCGCGAGGAGCGTCGACGCCGGCAGGAGCGTGTTGCCGGCGCCGTCGGATAGCTGGCCGGCCGTGACGCTCGGCGCCCCGGGCGGCTCGCCGATCCCGAACACGAACTCCTTCGTCCCCGGATGCTGGTCCTCCGTCGCCACGACGAACCAGACGACCGTGTACGGCCCCGGTCGAAGGTCCGTCGGGATCGGGATGATGACGGTCGTCGGGAGCGGGCCGGACGCGGGCTCGCCCAGGGCGATCTCTGTCCCGCGCCGGTCGAACAGCCGGACGGACAGGCTGTCGAGTCGTGGCGCCTCGCTGAAGACGAGCCGGATCTCGGTCGGCGGAGAGCCAACCTCCGCGCCGTCGGCCGGCGTCGAGCTCACGAGCTCTGCGTGCGCAAAGACGGCCGACGGACCGATCGCGCCGAGGAGCAGCGCCATGGTGAAGGCGAGAGCTGCGGTTCGTGCGCGCCTCGGGAGCGATCTCATGGCCTCGAAGGGGCCATCCTTGGTCCTCCCCTCCGGCCGGGAGCGATACGACGGCCGGGACGTGTCAGGAACTCTGGCTTGACGCGTCCGAGCGATGACCGCCGGATCAGCCTCCATCTCGTTCGAGGTCCTCTTGGATCGCGAGGAACGTCTCGCGGTCGAGCACGCCCTGTCGGAGTTCGACGCCAAATACTACCGACCCTGTAGTGTGATGGCACTGCTGCGGTTCGCTCGAGGGTTCCGACATCGATGAACATTCTGCGTGCGTGTCTCAACTGGCGTGTAATCGCCGTCCTGGTCGCCGTGGGCGCCGGGGTGGCCGTGTTCGCGCCGAATCTGATCGCTGCCGCGTTCCCGGTCCTGCTCGTCGTCGCCTGTCCCCTCTCGATGATCGTGATGATGCGGACGATGGCGGGACACCAGTCGAACCAAAGCGTGGCCCCATATCGTGGATCCGCGGACTGGTCGAGCCAGCTGCGGGAGCGATTGGCAGCCACACGGCTCGAACAACAGGAGCTCGAGTTGGACCTTGCGCGAGTCGAGTCCGCGGACCGCGTCGCGCCGGCCGAGGGGCGGGAGATCACCCCCGCCGCGGATAAACCCCGCATCGGTTCGCGGTCGGCGAACAATCGCACTACTGGTGCGCCCTCGACACGCTGATCTGTCCGGCCGTCCTCGGCCTGGCGCACGTGGAATCGCCGTGCCGGGCGAACGGCACAGCGATCCGCGTCGATGTCACCGCCGCAGTCGTCGAGCGCGTCGAGCCTCCCGAGGCCGTCGTCTCATTCGTGCGGCCGCGCCCGGGCGAGCGGATCCGGGCAAGCTCAGGCGACACTGGCGGCCTCCCTGTTCCCTGCCGCCCGCCCGCCGAGCTGCGTTCCAACCGCTAACGCGAGCCGGCTTGGCGGCGAGGCGGTTTGCCGGGCCTACCCTCGATCGGAGCGCGTCCGTCGTCGCGCGACCAACCAGGCGCCGATCGCCGCGAGGACGACGAGGGGCAGGCCGGCGCCCGCGATCAGGGCGAGCCCACCGGCGCCGGCCAAGAGGGCAAGCAGGAGCGCGAGGCAGCAGACGATCGCGACGACCGGAACCGCGATCACCGCAACCTGATCGCTCACCGTGACTCGGCGGGAGGGTCGCCGGCGGTCTCGGTCGCGAGGACGAGACACGATGTCAGCCGGTCGGCATTCTCGCGGACGATCGACTCCGCGTCGGCGAGGATCTCGCGGACGCGCCGGTCGACGAGTTGGTAGCGGTTGTAGCGGCCATCGGCGACGGCGAGGACGTAGCCGCACCAGCGCAGGCAGGCGAGATGGCTCGAGACCCGGCCCTGCGCAACGCCGAGATCGGCCTGCAGCTCGGTCACGGTTCGGGGTCGCTCCGCGAGCAGCTCGAGGATCCGCACCCGGGTCGGGTCGGCGAGACCCTGGAAGAACGACGCGAGGACTTCATCGCGCGAGAGCTCCCCGGTTCGCGTCGCTGCGATCGGAAGGTTACTGGTCATCGAACTCCTGCCGAGAGCGACGGGGGTCGGTCCGTCGAGGTCCGACCAAAGATACGCCCGTATCCTAACGCAACCCATCCGTCAGACTCATCCATACGCTCCGGCGTATGCTATCGTCCACTCGGGCTCCGCTCGGGGCCGTCCCGCCCGGGAGGAGCGCCGTCGTGACCACGCCCTATGACCTGTTCATCCTCGGCTCCGGGTCGACCGCGTTCGCGGCGGCGATCAAGGCGACTGAGCTCGGTGGTCGGGTGGCGATGATCGAGCGGCGAACAATTGGCGGGACGTGTGCCAACCGCGGCTGCCTACCCTCGAAGAACCTCATCGAGGCGGCCCGGATCGTTCGCGAGGCGGCCCATCCTCGCTACGACGGACTCGCGCCGGCGACCGTCGCGGTCGACTTCCCGGCCCTCGTCCGCCAGAAGGACGCGGTCGTGCACGACTACCGGGCGAAGAAGTATGCGAGCGTCGCCGACGGGCTGACCGACCTCGACCTGCACGAGGGCGACGCCCGGTTGGCCGATCCGCACACGGTCCTCGTCGACGGGCACCGGATCGAGGCTGAGCGGTTCCTCGTCGCGACGGGCTCGCGCCCGACCGTCCCGCCGATCCCGGGCCTCGATGGCGTCCCCTACCTGACGAGCG
>JBKJVO010000006.1:0-8263 GCA_046717305.1 Candidatus Limnocylindrales bacterium | reverse complement strand
GCGTAGACAATTCCAATCGCGGCAAAGATAAGCGCCTCGGCCGTTCAGTTTGCCGGTCGAGTCAATCAGAAACTCGCCCGCCGGAGTGCGGACCACGCGCACGAGATCGCGCTTGTCCCGCACCGACCGGCAGGCGATGCAGCTTCGTTGGGGAACGTGCCGAGGTCTCGTGGCGCGCTCCCGCTAGACGCTCTCCGGCTCGCGGGCCGTCGCGGTCGCCACGGCTCCCTCGGTCAGCTCCGCGTGGCCGTTCAACGACTCCGCGTGCTCCGCCTCCGTCGCGCGGGCGGTCGCGGCGGCGTCCTCCTGTTGCTGCTGCTGATCGCGCACCTGCGTCTCGCTGCGGATGTCGATCCGCCAGCCCGTCAGGCGCGCGGCCAGGCGCGCGTTCTGGCCCTCGCGGCCGATGGCCAGGGAGAGCATCCGCTCGGGCACGGTGACATTGGCGATCCGGTGCTCGACATCGATGTCCACCGAAATGACCTGCGCCGGGGACAGGGCGTTGGCGACGAACGCCGACGGATCGTCATTCCAGGGGATGACGTCGATCTTCTCCCCGCCGAGCTCCGCGACGACTGCCTGAACGCGGGAGCCTCGTTGGCCCACGGTCGCGCCGACGGGGTCCAGCCCTTCCTGGCGAGAGCCAACAGCGACCTTGCTGCGGCTGCCGGCTTCGCGAGCGATCGCCCGGATCTCCACGGTGCCGCTGTGGATCTCCGGGACCTCCATCTCGAAGAGGCGCTTCAGGAAGCCCTTGTGGGTTCGGCTCACGAGCAGCGTAGGACCCTTGGGGCCACGACGAACCTCGAGCACGTACGCCTTGACGTTCTGGCCGATCCGGTAGTGCTCGAGCGGAGACTGCTCGGTGGTGGCAAGGATGCCCTCCACGCCTCTGCCGACGTCGAGGATGATCGCCCGGGGCTCGGCACGATTGACCGTGCCGGTGATCAGCTCGCCTTCGCGGCTCGCGAACTGGTCGTACACGACGTCGCGCTCTGCCTCGCGGAGGCGCTGGAGGACGACCTGCTTCGCGGTCTGGGCGCCGATCCGGCCGAAGGACTCACCGTCCAGCTGTTCCATCTCGACGAGCTCGCCGGCCAGGGCGTCGGGTTTGTGTACCCGTGCATCCTCGATGCTGAACTCGGTGAGCGGATCCTCCACCTCGGACACCGCCACCCGCGCACGGAAGACACGGATCTTCCCGCTCTCGGCGTCAATCCTGACGTGGATGTCCTCTTCGTTCGCGATCCGGCGATACGCGGCCTGGATCGCCTCTTCCACGGTCCGGATGAGCTGCTCGCGAGGAACCTGCTTCTCCGCGTTGAGCTGGAGGAGGGCACCGACGAAATCTCGACTCATGGTCGCTTCGCCCTCCGTTCATCGTGGTCCCTGGTTGGTTCGGCCGCCGAAAAAAATACGTGGGGGTCACCCACGTCCTCCGAGGCGGCCAATCGATTCGACCGGGAGTATACACCCGAGGGGGTGGACCGTCGACCGACCGTCAGGCTGACGCGCTGATCTCCGCGGCCGGATATCGGCGCTCGACGTAGGAATCCAGGAGGTCGATGAACTCGTCGACCAGGCCCTCGCCGCGGAGCGTCCGATCCAGCTTGCCGTCCACGAAGACGGGCGCGACCGGGTCCTCGAAGGTCCCGGGCAGGCTGATCCCGATGTCGGCGTGCTTCGATTCGCCGGGCCCGTTGACGACGCAGCCCATGACCGCCACGGTCATCTCTTCGACGCCCGGGTGGAGCTCCTTCCAGTCCGGCATCCGGTCGCGAATGTGCTCCTGGATTCGCTGGGCCATCTCCTGGAAAAAGGTGGAGGTCGTGCGGCCGCAACCCGGACACGCGGAAACCTGGGGCAGGAAGGAGCGAAGGCCCAGGGACTCGAGGACCTGCTGCGCGACCCGGACCTCCTCCTCGCGCTCGCCGCCGGGCGCCGGTGTGAGCGAGACGCGGATCGTGTCGCCGATCCCCTCCTCGAGCAGGATCGCGAGGCCCGCGGTGGATGCCACGATGCCCTTCATCCCCATGCCCGCCTCCGTGAGCCCCAGGTGGAGCGGGTAATCGGATCTGACGGCGAGGAGTCGGTAGACATCCACGAGGTCGCGGACGTTGGACACCTTGGCCGAGATGATGATTCGGTCGTGGCGCAGACCGGTGGCCTCCGCCAGCTCCGCGGACCGCATCGCAGACTCGATCATCGCCTCGATCATCACGTCGCGGGCATCGCGCGGCTCCGGCCCACGCGCGTTCACATCCATCAGCTCGGTCAAGAGCTGCTGGTCCAGCGAGCCCCAGTTCACGCCGATCCGGACCGGCTTGTCGTGCTCGATCGCGACCCGGACAATCGTCTGGAAGTTCTCGTCGTGGCGCTTGGCGCCGACGTTGCCCGGGTTGATCCGGTACTTCGCGAGCCCGGCCGCGGCCGCCGGGTGATCGATCAGGAGCTTGTGGCCGTTGTAGTGAAAGTCACCGATGACCGGGACCCCCACGCCGAGATCCGCCAGCTTTCTGAGCACCTCGGGCACGGCGGCCGCAGCAGCATCCGTGTTCACGGTCACGCGGACGAGCTGGCTGCCGGCGTGGGCAAGGCGCGCGACCTGGATCGCCGTCGCGTCCGGATCCGCCGTGTCCGTGTTCGTCATCGACTGGACGACGACCGGATGAGCGCTCCCGACGAGGACCCCGCCGACAGCCACGGACACGGTCGGCCGGCGCCGCGGACGGAGGCCATCCCGCGTGGGCATCAGCCGCCGCCGAGACCGCGGGCGATGTCGAAGGCGGTCACCCAGACGAGGAAGGCCAGGAGCATCCCGAAGCCCACGAAGTAGGTCAGGCGCTCGGCGCGGAGCGACAGCCGATGGCCGACGAACCGCTTGATGACGAGCATCAGCATTCGGCCGCCGTCGAGCGGCGGGAATGGCAGGATGTTGACGACCGCAAGGTTCGCAGACAGGACCGCCGCGAGGTAGAGCGTCACGAGCGGCCCGAGGCTCCAGAACACGTCGCCAATCTGCGTCGCGATCCCGATCGGGCCGGCGGCGGGCGGCGGCTCGGTCGGCCGCGTCACGATCGCGGTCAGGAGCCGGCCAACCCCGTCCACGATCAGGCTGGTCGCCTCGACCGTGCGTTCGGCGCCGAGAGCAACCGCTGACCCGAACTCGTGCGAAATGCGATCGGATGTCGTGCGGCCCTCGAGGAGGTGATCCGGCGCCAGGCCGATTCCGAGAGCGCCCTTGCCGGCCTCGACATCGTCCGGCTCGCGGAGGGTCGCCGAGAGCTCGAGAGTGCTGCCGTCCCGCCGGACGGTCAGCATGACGGTGCGGCCCGCCTTGCTCCGGAGATCCTGGAGGATGGATCCGGGGCCAAACGCCCCGAACGCGCGCCCGTCCACCCGCTCGATGACGTCGCCGACCCGAACGTCCGCCATCGCGGCCGGCGAGCCGGGGTCCACGTACGGGACGTAGACGCCGATCGCCGGATCCCCCGTCATGGCGATCCCGGCAAAGATCGTGAACGCGAGCAGAAGGTTCATGGCCACGCCCGCGAGCAGGATCACGAGCTTCCTGGCGAGACCCTGGGCAGCGAACGAGCGCGGATCGTCCGCATCGTCCCCGTCCTCGCCCTCCAGCTTCACGAAACCACCGATCGGCAGCCAGTTGAGGGTATAGACGGTCTCGCCGACATCTCGAAGCACCTTTGCCCGGGGCGGGAACCCGATCCCGAACTCGAGGACGCGGACGCGGAACAGGCGGGCCGTGATGAAGTGGCCCAGCTCGTGAACGATGACGAGGATTCCCAGGATCCCGAAGAACAGGACGACCGTGACGACGGTCCGAACGAGCTCGTTCATGCGATCGCGCCGGTCGCGTAGGCGGCGCGGACCTCGCCCTCGAGCGCGACGAGGTCGTCGACGGCGGGATCAGGACTGTCCCGAACCCCGTACCGCGTCACGGCAGCCTCGAGGAGGCGCGGAATGCCCGGGAAGTCCAGCGTCCCGTCCAGGAACCGAGCGACCGCGACCTCATCGGCGGCGATCAGGGTCGCCGTCGCCCAGGGACCGATCGCGCCTGCCTCGCGTGCGATGCGGAGGGCCGGAAACCGGGTGAGGTCCGGCGCGCGGAAATCCAGCCGGGCGATCGCCACGAGGTCGGGCGGAGCGGCCGGGGACGGGCGGCGGTGCGGATGGGTCAGGGCGTACTGGATGGGAAGACGCATGTCCGGGGTGCCCAATTGGGCCTTGAGGGAGCCGTCCACGAAGAGGACGGCTGAGTGGACGACCGACTGCGGATGGATCACGACGTCGATCGATTCGTACGGCGCATCGTACAGCCAGTGTGCCTCGATGACCTCCAGGCCCTTGTTCGCGAGGGTCGCGCTGTCGATCGTGATCTTCGAACCCATCCGCCATGTCGGATGACGGAGGGCCGCCTCCGCCGTGACGTCCGCGAGGGCGGCCGCGTCAAGGTCGAGAAAGGGCCCGCCGGACGCCGTCAGGATCAGGCGCGCGACGGCCGAGGCCGGTTCACCGACGAGGCACTGCCAGATGGCGGAGTGTTCTGAATCGATCGGCCGGATCCAGCCGAGCGCGCTCGCAAGAGGATCTCGCGGATCCGCCGCGCTCCGTGCGGCCGCCAGGGCTCGCGCCATCGGCATCACGAGATGGCCGCCGGCCACGAGCGTCTCCTTGTTTGCGGTCGCGACGGGCGTCCCGACTCGGAGCGCCGCGAGCACGGGTCGTAGGCTGACCACGCCCCCGGTCGCTACGACGAGGAGGTCGAGGTCCGGGCGCGCGGCGAGCGCCTCCAGGGCGCCGCCCCCGAAGTCCAGTCGCGTACCCGCCGGCAGCTCCCCGAGGCTCGCGCGGGCGGCCGGGTCCGCGAGGATCACGATCTCGGGGCGGAGTCGGCGTGCCTGCTCGCCCAGGACCGCGGCATTGCGACCGGCGGCGAGCCCGACGACCTCGAACGACGGGTCACGGGCGATGACGTCCACCGCCTGACGGCCGATCGAGCCGGTGGAGCCGAGGAGCACGATCCGGAGCCGCCTCCCCTCCCCCGCCGGCTCAGCGAAAGACGACGACGGCATAGAGCATCACGACGGGCGCGGCAAAGAGAAACGAATCCACCCGGTCCAGAAGGCCGCCGTGGCCGGGGATGAGCCGGCCCGAATCCTTCGCGCCGGCGGCCCGCTTGAGCATCGACTCGACGAGATCGCCGGTCTGGGCGGCCGCGGCAATGATCGGCCCAAGGACGATGCCCGCCGGCCCCGGGCGCCCGAGGCCGGCCACGAGCAGTGCCGCGACCACCGTCACGGCCACGGTTCCGCCCAGGACACCCTCCACGGTCTTCGACGGGGAGATGTGGGCCATCAACTTCCGGCGACCGAACCGTCTGCCCGTGAGGTACGCCCCGGTGTCATACGCCCAGACGCACAGGATGAGCAGGAGGATCCAGCCTCGTTCCGGCCCGAGAAACTCGAGTGGCGCCCCGTCGGGGATGGCCGGCGCCTGCGTGCCCAGGCGGGGTACGAACCCGAGGAGGCCCACATAGAGCGCTCCGAAGATCGTTGTCGCGAAGGTGGCCAGGCCGTCGCGTGGGTCCTGGCGGGTCAGCGCGGCAGCCCCCACCAGGACGATCCCGATCGCCACGAGGAGGAGGCCGGCGCCCCCGGGCACGGCGGCCACGGAGTCCACCACCGCCACGACGACGGCGACCACGATCCCGAGGGCCGGGAACGACGGATGTCCGGCCGCCTCGAGGAGTCGGAAGGCCTCTCTGGCACCGAAGGCAACGGCAAGCGCGACCAGCGCGACGATCCACGGCCCGCCGAGCCAGAGGACGGCGATGAGCGGCGGAACAAGGAGCGCGGTACTTCGCGCCCGATCACGGATCACCCTCGACCTCAGCGGCCGAATCGCCGCTGCCGCGACGCGAAATCGAGGAGGGCCTTGTCCAGCGCCTGCGCTCCGAAGTCCGGCCACAGCGTGTCCGTGGTGACGAGCTCCGCGTACGCCGTCTGCCAGATCAGGAAGTTCGACAGGCGCTGCTCACCGCCGGTCCGGATCACGAGATCCGGATCCGGAATGCCGGTCGTGTAGAGGGCCGACGCGATCGTGGATTAGTCGATCGCCTCGGCGGGGACCCCGGACGCGACGATCCGGCGAACGGCGTCCACGAGCTCCGTCCGGCCGGCGTAGTTGAAGGCGATGTTGAGGAGCATCTCCGCCCCCCCGGCCGTGGCGTCAAGCGCTTCCGCGATCGAGGCGCGCGTCTCAGGCGGCAGTTCGTCCATGCGACCGATCATCCGAACTCGGACGCCCTGCGCGAGCAACTCCTGTGTCTCGCTCCTGATGGCGGCCTCGAGCAGCCCGAACAGGCCGACCACCTCGGTATCCGATCGGGCCCAGTTCTCGCGGCTGAACGCGTACAGCGTGAGGACCCGGAGGCCCCGCCGGCGAGCGTGGCGCAGGACGCCGCGGATGGCCTCAACCCCCGCGGGATGACCCTCCAGCTCCGGCAGGCCGCGCGCCCGCGCCCAGCGCCGGTTGCCGTCCATGATGATCGCGACGTGGCGCGGAAGGTCGGAGACGGCCGCCAGCTCCGCCGCCGGGTCGTCCACCGGCTCGATCGACGCTGCGGTTCCGGACTCGTGGGCCGTCGGGGGCGCGTCGGTCGGTCTGACGAGCGGTGCGCGGGCCACTAGACCTCGAGGACCTCCTGTTCCTTGACCCCTCCGACGCGATCGACCTCGCCGATGTGGCGATCCGTCGTCTTCTGGATCGTCTCCAGGACTCGGTGGATCTCGTCCGTCCCGAGGTCGCCGTCCCGCTCCAGCCTCTTCACCTGGTCCGCCGCGTCCCGACGGAGGTTCCGGATTTCCACCCGTGCCTCCTCCATCCGCTTGTGGACGACGCGGACGAGGTCGCGTCGTCGCTCCTCGGTCAGCTGGGGGATGTTCAGGCGGACCACGGTCCCGTCGACGTTCGGGGTCAGGCCGATGTCGCTCTTGATGATCGCCTTCTCGATCGCGCCCAGAACGCTTCGATCCCACGGCTGGATCACGATCTGGTGCGGGTCCGGCACGCTGATCCCGGCAAGCTGGTTGAGCGCCGTCTGCGTCCCGTAGTAGTCGACGTGGATCCGCTCGACGAGGCTCGTCGACGCGCGACCGGTGCGGATCCCCTGCAGATCGCGCTCCATGGCCTCGACGGCGCGTGCCATCTTGTGGTCCGCCCCGGCCACGATCTCCTGGCTCATGCCCTCACGCTTTCCGTCCCGCGGGCCGAAATCATCGTGCCCACCCGTTCGCCGCGCGCGACCCGGGAGATGTTGTCGGGCTGGTTGAGGTCGAAGACGACAATCGGCAGGTCGTTCTCCATGCACAGCGACACGGCCGCCGCATCCATGACGCGGAGTTGGTCGCGGAGCAGGTCCGCGTACTCGAGGCGCTCGAACCGGCGGGCCGTCGATACCGTCATCGGATCAGCATCGTAGACCCCGTCAACCTTGGTCGCCTTCAGCAGCACCTCGGCGCCGATCTCGACCGCTCGCAGGGCCGCGGCCGTGTCCGTCGTGAAGTACGGGTTTCCGGTGCCGGCCACGAAGATCGCGACCCGACCCTTCTCCAGGTGGCGGACCGCACGCCGACGGATATAGGGTTCGGCGATCTCGTTCATCGCGATCGCGCTCATCACGCGGACGGGGATCCCGGCCCGCTCGAGGGCATCCTGGAGCGCCAGCCCGTTCATGACGGTCGCGAGCATCCCGATGTAGTCGCCCGTCGCACGATCCATGCCGCGCGCGGCGGCCGCCATGCCCCGGAAGATGTTCCCGCCGCCGACGACGATGCCGACCTGCGTACCCGTTCCGTGAACCGAGGCAACCTGGCCGGCGATGAACGCGCAGAACTCCGGGTCAACCCCGTACGTCCGGTTCCCAAGCAGGGCCTCACCCGAGAGCTTGAGGAGGATCCGTCCGTAGCGCCCTCGCGACGGGGCAGAGGCGACTTCCGTCACAGCTCCTCCCCGAGCGCGTAGCGGACGAACCGGCGCACCCGAATGTTCTCGCCGATCGTGGCGATCTTGTCCGTCACGAGGTCGCGCACGGAACGCTCCTCGTCCCGGAACGGCTGCTCCAGGAGACAGACCTCCCGGTACCACTTCCTGAGCTGGCCGTCGAACATAATAAACCCGATATACCCCGGCATGGCGGCTGCCGTCGGGTCCCCCCCCAACTCCCCCAAATTAAGCAAGAGAA
>JBKJVO010000005.1:0-8852 GCA_046717305.1 Candidatus Limnocylindrales bacterium | reverse complement strand
GTCAACGAGTAGCCGCTACGGCGTGAGTGTGAGTTCGGATGAGGCCCCCGCCTCGATCGCGTCCCAGGAGAAGGGGAGGGGGACCGTCCCGCCGGTCGCCCAATCGTGGATCAGGTCGCCATAGTGGCGGTCGAACGGGTTGCCGCTCTGACCCGTCGGGATGACGATCCGCGCTCTGTCGATCGCCGACATGTCGATCGAGAGGCGATACGACGGGCCGTTCGAGACGCGGAAGACGGTGTCCAGGCCGGCCGGCACGAAGTCGGGGTCCGCTGGATCCGGGAAGGCCCGCCACGTCTGGGAGTAGTTGTTGAAGATCGCGCCATCTGCACCCTGGACCTGCCGGGCGCCGCTGTTGAAGTACCACTCCAGTGGGCCGATCCCGGACGACCCGAGGGTCTGCTCCTTGAAGTTCACGGTGTGGATCCGGCCCCACGTCCAGCGGGCCGGCCCGCCCACGGTTGCGCGGAGATCGGCCGCAGTCCGGTCCAGCACCGCCGAGATGACGTCGCGCGCCCGAACGGTGCCCTCCGTGGAAGTGTCGTCCCACCAGGGGCTCGAGAGATCCTCCAGCTGGGCGATGAGCCCCTGCCACGAGGACGTGGAGCCGACGTAGTCCTTCGCGAGCGGGCCGAGCTCATCCTCGAAGATTGCCCGGGTGAGCATGAACTCGGCCGCAATGTAGGCGGCGCAACCGGTCGAGTCCACGCCGCACGTCCGGTCCCAGCTCCGGATCCGGTCGAGGAGGAGTCGGCCGTCCTCCGTCGCGGGTGCCGCCTCGGCGACGATGGCCGGGACGATCGCGTCCGCTCGCGGCACGTAGGTGTCCACCTGGATCTCGCGCAGATCGGCGGGGGTGAGGGTCCCCTCGGGCGCCGCCGCGAGCAGGCCCGTGATCCGCTGCGCCCGGTAGCCGGGATCCCAGGCGTCGGCCACGAAATACGGGTATCCGCCGTCCACCGCGGCATTGTTTGCGGTGACGATGAACCCGCTCGGCGGGTCGTACTGCCAGGGCAGATCCTCGAACGGGATATAGCCCGTCCACTCGTCCGCGCCCGACGCCCCGTCGCGGATGCGGCCCCCGGTCGGGGCGCCTGCACGGACCGGCACCCGTCCCGGGAACTGGTAGCCGATGTGCCCGTCCACGTCGGCATAGACGAAGTTCTGGCTCGGCGAGCCGTAGCCGTCCAGCGCGGCTCGGAACTCCTCAAAGTCGCCGACCGTATTCAAGTGGAAGATCGAGGTGAAGGCGCCGTCGGGCTCGCGAATCGAGGTCCAGGCGAGGGCGATCGGATCTTCGCCGTCGAGTCGCGTATCCACGTCGTTGAGGATCGGGCCATGGCGGGTTGAGCGGACCTCGATGACGACGTCGTCGCCGCCGGCGACCTTGATCGTCTCCTTCCGGACATCGAACGGAATCGACTCGCCCTTGTAGAGGTAACGGGCGGGGTCGTCCGGATCGACGGTCTCACGGTACAGGTCCTGCACGTCCGGCCCGATGTTCGTGGCGCCCCAGGCCACGCGACTGTTGTGCCCCAGGACGATCGCCGGGACGCCCGGGAACGAGACGCCGGCGACGTCGAACGGGCAGGCGTCGGTGGTCACGCGGCAGTGGAGCCCGTTCATGATCCAGACGCTCGGCATGGAGAAGCCCAGGTGCGGGTCGTTCGCGAGCAGCGCTCCGCCGCTGGCCGACTTCGATCCGGCCACAACCCAGTTGTTCGAGCCGATCCCGTGGCTTCCGGCGAGGCCGGCGCCCGCGTCCAGACCGGACAGCGCGAGGACCTCGCTGCCGAGGTCAGCGACGTCGTGCCAGGCGGCCGCGGCCTCGGCCGAGACGGGGATCGGGACACCGGCCGTCGTCGTGGAGTCGCTCGCCGGCCCGGTCGCGGTCCCCCCTGCGCCCGCGCCACCCGATCCCTCCAGGCCCGACGGCGTGATCACCGGGGCGTCGGGGTCGTAGGCCGGGAAGAGTGAATCCGTCCGAGCCGTGTCGCCGAGCCGGGCATCGGCAAGGAGCCGGAAGATCTCCCTGTTCATGTTCCCGCCGAGGTTCCAGGCCTGGACCTTCTGCCACGTCGCCGAATCCAGCGGTGTCCATGGCTCCGGGGTGTAGCCGCCGACCCCGCCGGTACCGGCGAGCAGGCCCGCGATGACGAACGGCGGCCCAAAGGAGCCGTCGTGGTCGCCGATCCAGGCGTTCACCCCGTCTGCATACCACTGGAGCGCATCGCGGACGTCCTCCGGCATCGCGTCGAGGTCGCGCTGCGCCGCGTGGCGCCAACCGAGGGTCCGGATGAACCGATCCGCGTCCACACGGCCCTCGCCGAAGAGCTCGGACAGCCGACCCGCGCCGATGTGGCGCCAGACCTCCATCTGCCACATCCGCTCCTGGGCGTGGACGTACCCCTGGGCGAGGAACAGGTCGTGGGAGTCGTCCGCCCGGATCTGGATGATCCCGGCGCCGTCGCGAATCACCGAGACGGCTGCGTGCAGCCCTTCGATCCGGATCGTGCCGGTCGTCTGCGGCAGGCCTCGGGCCGTCAGCGCGGCGACGAGCCCGCCAACCCCGAGAAGCGCGACGACCACGAGGATCACCAGGGCCCGAACGCCCCACCGAACGATGCGCACGCTTTCTCCCGTCTCGATGCCCCGTCCGTTGTCGGAGCGACGCACCGCGTGTCGCCACCACCACGCGCGTCGCCGATCGTCTGCCGCGCGGCCGGGCTCGCCGCGTGGTCCCTCAGCGCGGGAGCTCGACCCCGAGGCCCCTTGCTGCGGCCGCGCGGACGATCGCATCGGCGAAGATCACGTCCGCGAGCCCCACCCCCAGGGGCGTGACGACGACCCTGCCTGCGGGTCGCCGTGTTCCGGCGAGGATCGCCTCGCCGAGCATCGCGGTCGGGTCCGGGTAGCCGTCGAAGTTCCCGGCATCGCGGTTGGCGAGGTACTGGTCGCGGTGGTCCACGAGGAAAAGCGCCGCGTCTCGGGCGACCTCCGCGGCGCAGTAGGTCGCATAGTCGATGGGGATGACCGTGGCACCCTCGGCCAGCCACGCGTTCGTCATCGACTGGCGCTCCCCGGCCGGACCGAACGACGCGGCGGTCAGCACGACGTCGGCGCCCTCGACCGCGCTCCGAGCGTCGTCGTGGATCACGACATCCCCGATCCCGGCGGTCGTGCCGGCGGCGCCGGCGAGTCGCTCGGCGCGCGCCCAATCCCGATCGAACACGTGGAGCTCCACGCCCGGCAGGACGTGCCCGAAGACCGGGAGATGCGAGTGCCCCTGGACGCCGGCACCGATCAGCGCAGCCCGCGGCGCCCGGCCTTCGACGGCGGGGCCGAAATGCCGGATCGCGACGCCCGAGACTGCAGCGGTTCGCTGCGCGGTGATCGGACCGCCGTCCAGGACAGCCGTGGGGATCCCCGTTTCCGGGTCGTTCAGGACCACGATCGCGCTGATCCCGGCCAATCCGAGGGCGGTGTTCGTGGCGAACCCGGCGACCCATTTCATCCCGACGAGGTCCTCGGCGAGCGTTGCTCCCCGGTAGATCGCAGGCATCGCGTGGACGAATGACGCGGCCGGTCGAGGGTGGATCGCGACTTTCGGGGGGAGCTCGGCGCCATCCAGGGTGGCGAGAGCGACCATCGTCCGCTCGGCGAGCGCCAGGCGCTCCGGGATGTCCGGCATCGCCGCTTCGACGTCGGCCGCGGAGAGCCAGCGGAGCGGTGGCATCAGGGGCACGTTCGGCATTGGGGCGAGTGTAGCGCGGCCGGCGGACCGGGCGGACCGGAGGGGCTAGGATTCAGCCATGCCCGTCGATCTCGCCCAGAGCCTCGAGAACCTCAAGCTCGAGCGCGACGCGATCCTCCTCTACGACGCCCTGGCGTCGATCGAGAAGGACACTCGCCGCGCGACGGCGTTCCGCACGATCGCAGGCAACGAACGGCGACATGCCGACGTCTGGGCGACGCGCCTGGGCGAGCTCGGGGCGACGGTCCCGCCGGCGGACGGCCCACGGTTCCGCGTCCGGGCCATCATCGCCCTCGCGAGGGTCTTCGGAACCCATGCCGTCCGTGATCTGGTGCTAGCACTCGAGGGCGACGAGGAGGAGATCTACACCGCGCAGGCCGCGCCCGAGGTGGAGGCGATTGCCGCCGACGAGCGGGAGCACGCGGAGATCTGGAAGCGCCTGTCCGCGAACCGTCCGAACGGGTCCGGCGCCCGCGCCGACGCCCTCTCGGTCGATGCCCGCGCGGCCGTCCGGGCCGGTGCCGCCGAGCACACGACCGCTGCCCACGGCGCAGAGGGAGCGACGGACATTGCATCGCGCGAGCGCTGGCATCGGGCGGGGCGATCCGGGACGCTTCGGGCGGTCATCTTCGGCGTTTCGGATGGGCTCGTGTCCAACCTCGCGCTCGTGATGGGCGTCGCGGGGGCGAGCGCCGCCGTCGGCGAGGGCCGCTTCGTGCTGCTTGCCGGCATCGCCGGGCTCCTCGCCGGGGCGTTCTCGATGGCCGCCGGCGAGTACATCTCGATGCAGTCCCAGCGCGAGCTGTTCGAGCGACAGATCGCGCTGGAGCGGGCCGAGCTGGAGGCGATGCCCGAGGAGGAGCAGGCGGAGCTCGCTGCCGTCTACCGGTCGAAGGGGTTTACGGCGGACGAGGCGACGACGATCGCGGCGCGGATGTTCTCCGACCCGGAGCACGCGCTGGACACGCTCGTTCGCGAGGAGCTGGGCCTGGACCCGGATGAGCTCGGATCGCCCTGGGGCGCAGCGTTTGGATCGTTCGTGGCGTTCGCGATCGGGGCCGTCATCCCGGTTGTGCCATATCTGTTCGGATCGGGCGCGGGCGCCTTCGTGGTGGCGATCGTCGCGTCGCTCGCGGCGCTGTTCCTCGTGGGGGCCGGCGTCAGCCTGCTGACCGGCCGGAGCCTCCTCTTCTCGGGCGCCCGCCAGGTGGGGATCGGCGCGGCTGCGGCTGCGGTGACGTACCTGGTGGGCAGCGTCATCGGCGTGTCGGTGGCAGGCTGAGCCATGCCCGGCTTCCGTGCGCTGTTGATCGCGATCGGTGTGGGTGCCGGGATCGCCGCGTATACGATCCTGTGGTGGCATTGGCCCCTGGCGCTGGGCGCCGGTGCCGGTATCCTGCTCGGCGGGCTCGCACTCACGGGGACGGTCTCCGTGGGTCCGGATGGTGCCGCGGCCGACGCCGCCTGGCGCGAAGCCGCGCCCGACCTCCAGGACGCGCCGGCCGACCCGCTCGACGTGCCCGTGTCGGCGGCCACGCTGCCCAGGGATCGTGACCTCCCGTCGGGCGACTGAACTCGATCATCCGCCCGGGAAACGGAACGGCCCCCGGAGGTCCGGGGGCCGTCGAGCGCCATTTAGGAGCGAGGTGGGTCAGCGGAACCAGCGGGCGCCGTAGTCGTAGAACTCGGATGGGTCGGAGGTCCGACGCCGATCCTCGCCAAACAGGATGCTGAGCAGCGAGAACAGCGCCAGGAACCCGAAGCCTGAGGAAGCGATCATGATGGGTACCTGTCGCGCGCCGAATGCCGTCGGATCGGCGTCACGGCGACGTTCCGATCCCGTCGCTGCGCGACGGGTCCCGACATCCGAATTTGACCTTGCAATCGTAGGATAGCCTAATAACGTTAGGTTGACAAGTGCTGCTGCTTACGAGATCGAGGTAGATGCCAGAGAAGAACGGTCTGGACCGAATCGATGCGAGGCTTCTGGAGCTGCTCCAGGAGGACGGCCGGCGTCCCTACGCGGAGCTCGGGGCGGAGGTCGGGATCAGCGGGCCGGCCGCACACGAGCGCGTGAAGAAGCTCGAGGCTCGTGGGGTCATCACCGGCTACGGCGCGCGCGTTGCCGCTGAGGCCGTCGGACTGGGCGTTCTCGCGTTCACGTGGGTGACTCAGGCCCCGGGGACGGTCGCAACTGACCTCACCGGTGACTTCGGCGCGATCCCCGAGATCGAGGAGTGCCATCACATCGCCGGCGAGGCGGACTACCTCCTGAAGATGCGCGCGGGCGACACACGGGACCTCGAGCGGGTCATTCGGGCCGTCCAGGCGACCCGGCATGTCTTCTCCACCGAGACGGACGTCGTCTTCTCGACCGCGTTCGAACGGCGGCCGATCCGCCCCCCGGCCCGGTCCTAAGCGGAGGTCGCGTCCCTGCGGCTCCCGCACATCCTTCACGATCCCGCGGCTCCCGCGGCTCCCGCGGCTCCCGCGGCTCATCACCGACATTGACCACGAGTCAAGATTCCCGTGCCGCGAGGCTCCCGAATTGTCCGGCAGTCAAGGGCGCGACTGATCAGAGACCCAATCAGGCCTTGTTCGGATCGGGTTCGTGCCTGGCGCGCAAGGACGCAACCGCCGCGGAAGGAATCATTGACTGCTGGTCAACATCGGGCTCGGGTTGCGGGATGGGGCGACACGGCCTCAGCCGGGGGGCGTGGGCGGACCTCGCCCGGGCTACTCGAGGTTCGCGGGGTCCAGCCGATCCGGCGGTGGCAGCTGGCGGTACTCGCGGTGCTCGCGCAGAACGGCCTCGACCTCGCGCTGGTGCACGCCTTCGCCGCGAGCCCCAAGGCGCGAGACAATCCAGCTGGCCTCGGCCGGCAACTCCGCCTCGTCGAGGTCCTGCTCGCGGCGTGCCCCATCGAGCAGGACGACCGTGACCAGGCCGCCGCCTGCCACCAGGCCGACAAGCAGCAGCCACCACTGGAACTCGGCCATCAGCGCGGAAGTCCTGAGCAATGCATCAGCGGCGAGTCTAACGGGCACCGGCCGCGGCGCGCCGCCTGAAGCTGAGGCGCGCCGGCTGAAGCCCAGCCCGCCCAAGTACACTCCCGCAACCATGATCACCTTCACCCCTGATCCCATCGCGATCCAGCTCGGGCCCCTGCCCGTGTATTGGTATGGCATCGCCTATGCCGTCGGCCTCGCCCTGAGCTACCTGGTCCTCGTGCGGCAGGCACGCCGGTTTGGGCAGGATTCGGAGATTGTCGGCAACGGGATCATCGTCATTGCCGTCGCGGCGCTGATCGGAGGCCGCCTCTACCACGTCATCGACCAGTGGCAGCTCTACCAGAACGACCCGCTGAAGATCATCCAGCCGCCGTACTCCGGTCTCGGTGTGTACGGCGGACTGATCACCGGCGTCCTCGCGTTCATCGTCCTGGTCCGCTACCACCGCCTGAACCCGTGGGTCTGGGCGGACATCGTCGCGCCGGCCCTGTTCACGATGCAGGCGATCGGCCGCTGGGGGAACTTCTTCAACCAGGAGCTCTACGGACCGCCCACGAACCTCCCGTGGGGGATCGCGATCGACTGCGCCCATCGAGTGGCTGCCTACCCCTGCTCGACCTTCCCGGAGGCGACGACGGCGTTCCAGCCGCTCTTCCTGTACGAGTCGATCTCCGGGCTCGTGGGCGCGGCCGTCCTGATCTGGCTGTCGCGCCGCCGCCCATACCCGCTCCGGCCGGGAGATCAGGTCCTGATCTTCTTCATCTGGTACGCGGTCGTCCGATTCCTGCTCGAGAACCTCCGGACCGGCAACTGGTTCGTGGGCGGCATCCCGACGGCCCAGATCATGTCCGTCCTGTTCGCGCTCGGCGCTTTCCTCATCCTGCTGTATCGCCATCGGCGGCCGCTAACGCCCGAAGTGCCGGGCGACGGATTTGACGACGACGGCGACGTCCCCGACCGCGATGGCATCGATGGCATGGCTGACGGCGATGGCACCGATGTTGACGACATCGAGGACGGCGTGGCCAACGAGGGCACGGACGCCTCACGCCCGCGCGTGGCCGACTGATCGGCGGGATGGGCTCCGACCCAACCCCGGCCCCTCGACGGTCGCGGCCGCAGCGGGCCCGGCTCTCCCCGCAGGCCCTTGCCGGGGCCCGCGGCGGCGTTCGTGAGGGCCTCGACTGGCTCGGCCGTCCGCCAGAATCGAGGGCGGGCCTGCTTGTCAGGGCGGTCGCGCTCGTCGCGCGGTTCCTGTTGTTCGTGGTCTTCCGCTTTCGGGTCACCGCCAGAGGGCACGAGCACCTGCCGAAGGACGGCGGCTACCTGGTGGTTGCCGCGATCCACCGCGGCTGGATGGACCCCTTCCTCATCCTTCATGCGCTTCCGCTGGAGCCGCGCGCCTGGTTCCTCGGCAGCGGGCCGTCCGCCTTCTCGGCACGCTGGCGCGAGTGGTTCATTCACCGTCTCGGCGGGATGCTCCCGGTCTGGCGCGGCGGCGTGGGCATTGACCAGCACGTGGCGTCGGCACGGGCGGTCCTCCAGAACGGCGGGGTCTTTGTCCTCGTGCCGGAGGGCGGCGTTGCCGGCCCGCCGGACCGGATCGCGACATTCCGGACCGGCGCCGCGCTCATCGCGCTGAGGACACGATCCCCGATCGTGCCGATCGCCCTCGCGGGTGCCGATGAACTCTACCTCGGCAAGCGCCTTGCGTCGCGGATCCTCCCGCCGACGTCCGCTCGGGTTCTGCTCGGCCAAGCCTGGGACGGCGTCCCCCCGGAGCCGGGCAGCCGCGCGGAGCTCGTCCTTGCCCACCGGCTGACCGAACGATTCGCAGACCTCCTCGGACCGGCCGTCGCGGCGATCTATCCGGGGACGACGGATCCGCCGGCACGGCCGCGCCGCCTTCGCGGCCTCACGTGGCTGTTCCTGTCGCGCCGGGAGCGCTGAAGCCTCCCGCCTGAGCCCTCGCTCGACTGGACGTTCGTCGGTGAGCGTATGCTGCCGCGATCCGATCGGCGGAGACGACCTTGACCCGTGGCGCGCCCCCCGGGTGGGGGGGGGGCAGTTGGGGGAGGCCCCCCAA
>JBKJVO010000004.1:0-4246 GCA_046717305.1 Candidatus Limnocylindrales bacterium | reverse complement strand
GCGGTGGCCGCATGGCTGCTGGACCCGTAAATGCGGTCTGCCCGCGGCCTGGGCGCAACGGGCTGACGAGATTCCAGCGTCTGGGGGGACGCCGAAGGAAGAGTCATGTCTTCGGGCCGCCCTCGGCGGCGGCGGTCAGCGGACCGAGAGCGTTCCGGTCGGCTCGTGGCCACCCTCAAATCCAGTCCGCGAATCGACGCCCCATCGGAGCGCCACGTAGTCGAACGCTGCGAGGGCCGTGATGACGAGCCCCAGGAACAGGAGGCCGCCCATCGTGAACCCCTTTCGTATGGCCTTGGCCCGCGAAGGCCGCTTTGGTACAGTGAACTAGGCCAAGTCGAACTGTAGCTTGGACTAGCCCGCTATGTCAAACCTCGAATCCGACCCCCGGGACGGGCCGATTGCACCTCCCGTTCGAGAGCTCGATGTCGAGCGGGACTCGGACGTCCCGATCTCGACCCAGATCTACTGGCAGCTCGCCTACCAGATCGATTCGGGGCGCTTGCAGCCCGGATCGCGGCTGCGGCCGGTTCGTGAGCTGGGTGCCGCGCTGCGGGACAACCCGAACACGATCCGGGCCGTCTATCGCCGCCTCGCCGACGCAGGGTACGTGACGAGCCGGCACGGTGCCGGCACGGCCGTCGCCGACCGACCGCCCAAGGGGCGCCGACCCGAGGCGCTCGCGGGGATCGTGTCGGAGATGATCCGGCGCGCCGCACAGGCGGGTTTCACGGCGGACGAGGTGGCGGCCGCATCATTCGCCGCGTCATCCGAGCGGCGCCACCCCGGCCCCGTGGTCCGGGTCCTCTTTGCCGAGTGCACGACGGCCGACGCCGGCTACGACGCGGAGCGCCTGAATGACGAGTTCGCCGGCCAGATCGAGGCCGAGGGCACGCTCCTGGACGAGATCCCCGAGCGAATGGATCGGTTCCACTACGACCTCATCGCGACGACGACCATCCACGCTGACGAGGCGCAGGCGCTCGCCCGAGGGCGGGTTCCGGTCGTCGCCATGCTCGTGGGGCCGGGCTACGTGGAGCTCGTCCACGAGATCGCCGGGCTTCCGGCCGGCTCCAGGGTCGGGGTCGTGTGCGCGTCCGAACGCGGCGCGGACAACATCGCCGAGACGCTCGCGATCGCCGGCACCAAGGGCGTGGAGCTCATCACCGCGCTCATCGACGACGCGATCGCGATCGCCGAGCTGGACCGGACCGCGGACCTCATTCTCATGTCGAGGGAAGCGCTCGCGCAGGGGCTGGACGCTCGCCTCGCGCGCCCCGAGCGCGTCCGCCCGTGGACCTACGAATTCGACCCGGCCGGCCTGGAGCACCTGCGTCGAGCCATCGAGCACGTGGTCTCCGCCCGGGCGTGACATCCTTCGCCCATGCGGGCGATCCACCTCTCGCGCGATGCGAGGCACCGCCACGAACTGGATGACGCGGCGGACGAACGCGGCAGCCTGGGCGTCGGCGATGTCGGCGCGGCCCGCAGGGCCGCGCAGCGAATCAACGCGGATCGCGCCGCCGGCAGGGCGCCCGGATCGCCGACCGTCACCGCCGGCGAGCTGATCGCGGTCGGCGTCCTGCACGAGGTCTTCCATCGGCTCGTGGACCGCTACGACACGACGATCGCACCCGGAGCCGTTGCCGGGGCCGTTGCCGCCACGCCCCGGATCGCGGGGCGCGCACCCGTGGACCGGACGGTACGCGGCCTCGCCCGGGACTTCGGGCCACCGACGGCGGCGCCCGGCATCGCCCCGCTGACACCCGGCCATGCGCCGGAACCGCCGGACGATCCCGACGCCGCCCGCTCGGAGGCACTGATCGAGGCGCTCCTCCTGTCGGTCATCAACGAGGATCCCGCTGCGGCGCCGCTCCGCGACCTGTTCGACGACGGCGCCCTGCGCCGTGAGGGCGCGTACCCGCACGTTCTTGCGGCGCTCGTGTCCGAGCTCGACGCGGCCGGACGCAAGGCCGAGCAGTCGGCGAGTCGCGATCGTGGGCACCTGGCCGTCGGGCGATCCAGCCTCGCCGGGCGGTCCCTTCCCCAGCTCCTCCGCGCCCCGACGGCGGCCTCGCCGAACTCCCTGGCCGGACAGCTCCGCTGGATCCGCGAGCACTGGGGCGAGCTCATCTCCGACGCCGAGGGCCTGGAGGACCGGCTCCTGCTCGCCTCCGATCTCGTGGCCGAGGAGGAGCGCGCGCTCCACCAGCGGTTCGGTGGCGGCGGTCCCGCGGCAGCCGAGACGCCCGACTTCAGCGGCCTCGACGCCGAGCCCGAGCGCTTCTCCGACGACACGGACTGGATGCCCCGCGTCGTGCTCCAGGCGAAGGCCACCTATGTCTGGCTGGACCAGCTGTCGCGCCGATACGGGCGCGAGATCCGGACCCTGGATGCCGTTCCGGACGAGGAGCTGGACCGCCTCGCCGCGTGGGGCGTCACGGGCCTCTGGCTCATCGGCCTGTGGCAGCGGAGCCGTGCGTCGGAACGGATCAAGCACCTCCGTGGCAACCCGGACGCCGTGGCATCGGCCTATTCACTGGACGAGTACCGGATCGCCGACGACCTGGGTGGTGAAGCCGCCTGCTCGGCGCTCCGCGATCGTGCGGCCGCCCGCGGGATCCGCCTGGCGTCAGACATGGTGCCCAACCACATGGGGATCGACTCGCGCTGGGTCATCGAGCACCCGGACCGATTCCTGTCCGTGGCTGAGGCGCCCTATCCGGCCTACTCGTTCAGCGGGCCGGATCTGTCACCCGACGCATCTGTGGAGATCCTGCTCGAGGACCACTACTGGGATTCGACCGATGCCGCGGTCGTCTTCCGCCGGCGCGACACCCGGACCGGCGAGACGCGGTTCGTCTACCACGGCAACGACGGGACCTCGTTTCCCTGGAACGACACGGCGCAGCTCGACTACCTCCGGGCGGAGGTTCGGGAGGCGGTGATCCAGACGATCCTGGACGTGGCACGCCGCTTCCCGATCATCCGGTTCGACGCGGCCATGGTCCTCGCGAAGCGGCACGTGCGTCGGCTCTGGTGGCCGGAGCCCGGGACCGGCGGCGGGATCCCGTCACGGGCCGAGTACGCGCTCTCGCGGGCGGCGTTCGAGGCGGCCCTGCCGGCCGAGTTCTGGCGCGAGGTGGTGGACCGGGTTGCCGTCGAGGTGCCGGGGACGCTGCTCCTCGCCGAGGCGTTCTGGCTCATGGAAGGCTTCTTCGTCCGGACGCTCGGGATGCACCGTGTCTACAACAGCGCGTTCATGCACATGCTCCGGGACGAGGACGGGGCCGGCTATCGGAAGGTCATCCGCGAGACCCTGGAGTTCGACCCGGCGATCCTCGGCCGGTACGTCAACTTCATGAGCAACCCGGACGAGAAGACGGCGATCGAACAGTTCGGCTCCGGCGACAAGTACATCGGGGTGGCCACGGTGCTTGCCACGCTGCCCGGCCTGCCGATGCTCGCGCACGGCCAGGTGGAAGGCCTCGGCGAGCGGTACGGAATGGAGTACCGGCGGGCGGCCCTGGACGAGCAGCCTGACGCGGCGCTGGTCGAACGCCACGAGCGCGAGCTGTTCCCGCTCTTCCGGCAAAGGCGCCGCTTCGCCGGATCGCACGACTTCCGGCTGTACGACCTCGTCACGGACGGCGGCGGGGTGGACGAGCACGTCCTCGCCTACTCGAACGGCACGGACGGCGAGCGGTCCCTTGTCGTCTATCACGACCGCTTCGGCTCGGCGGCAGGGCGGATCCGGGCCAGTGTCGCGTTCGCGGTGAAGGGCGAGGACGGCGCGCGGCGGCTGGAGCGGACGGCGCTCGCCGACGGGCTCGGGCTGTCGGACGATCCGGACGCCGCAGTGTCCTTCCGGGATCCGCGGACCGGTCACGGGATGGTCGCGACGGTCCGAACGCTGCGGGAGCGCGGGCTGGAGCTCCGGCTCGCGGCCCACGAGAGCCACGCCTGGACGGAGATCGAGGAGCATCCGCCGTCGGACGCGGACTGGCGGCGCCACGCCGATCGGCTCGCCGGGGCCGGTGCGGCCTCCCTGGACGACGCCCTCGCGGCGGTCCGCCACGAGGCGGTCCACGCGCCGCTCCAGGCCGCGCTCGAGGCGCTGCCGGACCTGGACGCCGCTCGGATCCTGCTCGCAGAGTCCGCCCGGGCGGCCGGGGCTGCGCCGGTCGGGGTCGGCAAGGCCGTCGCCCGCCTGTCACGCGCAGCCATCGCACGTGGAGCAGGGTCC
>JBKJVO010000003.1:0-4493 GCA_046717305.1 Candidatus Limnocylindrales bacterium | reverse complement strand
CTCATGGACTGGGCTACCGGCAACGACGGCGAGCACGAGCTGACGGCCTCGCCGCGGCCTCCCGCCGCCTCAGCGCCCGAGCCGGTCGTGCAACCTCGCGATCTGGTCGGCCAGCTCGGCTTCACGGGCGCGCACCCCGGCCACCACGGCCTCCGGGGCACGCGAGACGAAGGTTTCGTTGGCGAGGCGTGCCAGCGCCGCGGCGAGGAAGCCCTCGGCCTCCGCGAGCTCCTTCATCAGTCGGGCATGGTCGCGCTCGGACGGACCCGACTCGGTGGCCGCGGCGATGCGCGCCTCGAGCTCCCCGGCGATGACGGCGAAGCCTGTCGGCGCCTGGGCCTCCAGCTCGTCCCGTTTCGCATGCCGGGTCAGTGGCCGGGCCCGCGCCAGGCGCTCGAGCGCCGGGGTCAGGGCATCGAATGACACCACGAGATGGCCCGGCACGAGGACGTGGACGGGGAGCCACGCCGCCGCCGGGATGCCGGCTTCGGCGCGAGCGTTGCGAATGGCCCGGACGAGGTCCACCACCGCGGCGACCTCCGCGTCCACCGGGGCATCCCGGTGCCCTGCCGAGGGCCAATCCGCGACGATCAAGAGGGCGGGGTCGCCGGCCTCGTGCGGGAGAGCGGCCCACAGCTCCTCGGTCACGAACGGCATGATCGGATGGAGCAGCCGGAGGAACGTGTCGAGCGCCTCCACGAGCGTCCACCACGTCGCCTCACGGTCGGCCTCGGGCAGCCTCGCATCCGCCAGGCGGACCTTGGCGAGCTCCAGCCCCCAGTCGCAGAACCCGGACCAGATCGCGTCGTAGAGTGTTCGAGTTACCTCGGCGAACTGAAACTCGGCCATCCCCCGGTCCACGGAATCGACCGCGGCGGCCGTCCGTGATCGGATCCACCGCTCGGCAGTCCCGAGGTGGGCCTCGTCCGGCGCCACGCGAGGCGAACCGGCGGCGATCGACGACGGGCGTGCGCCGAGCACGAACCGGGTGGCGTTCCAGAGCTTGTTCGCGAAGTGGCGGCCGTCCTCGAGCTTTTCGGTCCGGAACTTCTGGTCGTTGCCCGGCGAGGTGCCATGAACGAGGGCAAAGCGCAGGGCGTCTGCCCCCGACCCGGAGATCGCCTCGAGCGGATCGACGACGTTGCCCTTCGTCTTCGACATCCGCTTGCCGTACGGGTCCTTCACGAGACCGTGGAGGTAGATGGTCTCGAATGGGACGTGGCCCGTGAGGTGGATGCCGAGCATCATCATCCGAGCCACCCAGAAGAAGATGATGTCGTAGCCGGTCTCCATGACCGTACCCGGGTAGAACCGGCGGAGGTCGTCGGTCTCGTCCGGCCAGCCGAGCGTGGAGAACGGCCAGAGTCCGGAGCTGAACCAGGTGTCGAAGATGTCGGGGTCCTGGGTCAGTTCCCCGGCGGCCAATCCGCACCGCTCGCAGGCGTCCGGTCCGTCCGGATCGGCGCTCACGGTGATGTGGTCGTCGGAGCAGTACCAGGCTGGAATCCGATGGCCCCACCAGAGCTGGCGGCTCACGTTCCAGTCGTGAATGGAGGTCATCCAGTGCTCCCAGACCTTCTCGAAGCGGGCCGGAACGATCTCCGTCCGGCCTGATCGGGTGGCCTCCAGCGCCGTGGCCGCCAGCGGCCCCGTCCGGACGAACCATTGGGTCTTCAGGCGCGGCTCGATGACGTCGTTCGAACGCTGGCAGCGGCCGATGAGCATGGGGTGCGGGGTGGCGGTCACGAGGTCGCCGCGCGCCTGCAGGTCGCGGACGATCGCCTCGCGGGCGGCGTAGCGGTCCATGCCCGCATAGCCGTTGCCGTTCGGGCTGATCGTGGCGTCGTCCTCGAGGACCGTGATCATCGGGAGGCCGTGACGGCCGCCGGTTTCGTAGTCGGTCTTGTCGTGGGCGGGCGTGATCTTCACGGCACCCGTCCCGAAGGCCGGGTCGACCGCCTCGTCGGCGATGACCGGCACGTCCCGCTCGACGAACGGGATCCGCGCCACACGACCAACGACCGACGCGTACCGCGGATCGTCCGGGTGGACCGCCACGGCCGTGTCGCCCAGGATCGTCTCCGGGCGCGTCGTCGCGACGCTGATCGAGTCGTCCGGGCTCGGCGCGCCCGTCGCCAGATCGATGAGGTGGTACCGGATCGTCCAGAGGGTGCCGGTCTCCTCGGTGGGGATGACCTCGAGGTCGCTGACGCTCGTCCGGCAGCCGGGGCACCAGTTGATGAGGGCCTCGGTCCGATAGGCGAGGTTCGCCTGGTATAGACGGGTGAAGGCGACCCGGACCGCCCGCGCCGAGCCCTCGTCCATCGTGAACCGGAGGCGGCTCCAATCCAGCGAGGCGCCGATCCGGCGCTGCTGGCCGAGCATGACCTCGCGCGTCTCGTTGATGAACTGCCACATTCGATCGAGGTAGCGCTCGCGGCCGAGGCTCTCGCGAGTCTCACCCTCGGTAGCGATGATCCTGTCGAGGACGTACTGGGCGGCGATCGAGGCGTGATCCAGCCCCGGCAGCCAGAGGGTCGGGCGCCCGCTCATCCGCGCATGGCGGACCATCAGGTCCTCGATCGTGGACGTCAGCGCGTGGCCCAGGTGGAGGGCCCCGGTGATGTTGGGCGGAGGCTGGATGATGACGAAGGGCGGCTTCGATTCGTCCGCGCGGGAGCCGGCGCCGTCGGGCGCGAAAACGTCCGCATCCAGCCAGCGCTCGTAGATCGCGCCTTCGAAGTCGACGGGCTGATAGGCCTTTGCGAGCTCCCGTTCCGTCATCGTGTCGTGTCGCTCCGCTGAAAACATCGAACCCGCTCGTCCAGCGGACGAACGGGTCGTGGTACCACCTGCTGGTTCGAGGTCCGGGGCATCCCGCTCCTCGCGGGTGCCCTGTTCGGGCCTCCTCGTGGCGCGCTATCGGGCGCCGACCGCACGGCTCGCGAGCGACCTTCGGGTCCGTCGTGCCCGCGCGGCTCGCACCGTCCCGCACTCGCTCCGTGGCCGACCCGGCCCTACTCTTCCCGGTCCTCGCCGTGAGGGCCGGAGTGTAGCATGGCCGCATCCCCACCTTGCTCATGGAAGGCATGCATGGAGCGGCTACGAGCGGTCGTCATCGGCGCCGGCCAGGCGGGGCTGGCCGCGAGCCACGAGTTCACCGTGCGCGGCGTGGAACACGCCGTCCTGGATGCCGGCGTGATCGGCCAGACCTGGCGAACCCACCGCTGGCGGAGCTTCCGCCTCGTCAGCCCAAACTGGCTCAACCGCCTGCCGGGCTACTGGTATGACGGTCCGGATCCGCATGGATTCCTGGATACCGCCGAGATGATCGCCTACCTGGAGGGCTACGCGGCGAGCTTCGACGCCCCGGTCCGGACCGGGGTCGCCGTTCGGTCGATTGTTCCGGACGTCGACGGCTTCAGGCTGGACACGACACTCGGCTCGCTCCTCGCAGGCTCGGTCGTCGTCGCGACCGGTGCCTTCGGGGCCCCAAGAATTCCGGCGCTCGCCGCACAACTACCGCCGGGCGTCGTCTCGATCCATACCGACGCCTACTGGGCGCCCGAGAATTTGCCCCCCGGCGGCGTGCTCGTCGTGGGCGCCGGCCAGGCCGGGCTGCAGATCGCGGACGAACTGGCCCGGCATGGACGCCGTGTCTGGGTGGCGGTCGGCCGGCATGGGTGGGTCCCCCGACGCCTCTATGACTTCGACCAGATGCACTGGCGCCAGGAGATGGGCGACTTCGAGGCGATCGTCGGCAACCCCGATGCCCCGGCGGCGGAGTATCCGTTCTCCCCACTGGCGCGCTGGGGTGAGACCGACTTCAACGTACGGACCGTGTGGCAGAACGGCGTGGCCGTCATCGGCCATTTCGAAGCGACCGACGGGACGACCCTGCGCTTCGCAGACGACCTGCACGGCCATCTTCGTGCCGGCGACGAGTATGCCCGGACGTATGCGCGACGAGTCCGCGACTTCCTTCGCGGGCGTGGGGAGGAGGCTCCCGAGGCCGACCTTCCATCGGCCTGGCATGACGGGGAGATGCCCGCGTCCCCCGCCTCGCTCGACATCGCGACCGAGGGCGTCTCGACGGTCATCTGGGCGACCGGCTATCGGCAGGACTTCTCATGGATCCGCGCGCCGGCGGCGCTGGCCGACAACGGCGCGCCCTATCAGCGCCAGGGAGTCTCCCCCGTGCCGGGACTGTACTTCGTGGGCCTCCACCGGATGTGGGAGGGCGCCGCCGGGACCGTCCTGGGCTGCGGCTGGGCGGCGTCGCATGTCGCCGAGGAGATCGCCGGCGGCTGACCCGGCGCCGAGGTGACGCGGGGAGCAGCCCGCAGAGGTGCTCGCCTCGCCTGGGCTAGGTGTACTTCCCACACACGTTGTTGACAACCGTCGAGGCCGCGCCGTGCGCCTTGCACGGATCGGGCGTCGGCCGCCTTGATGCATCTGGCTCATCAGAATCGCGGCGTACGAGCGTGGCCGTC
>JBKJVO010000002.1:0-3767 GCA_046717305.1 Candidatus Limnocylindrales bacterium | reverse complement strand
GTCGTTGCGCCCGAGGTCGACGAGCATCACGTGCTCGGCGCGTTCCTTTGGATCGCGCTGGAGCTGCTCCGCGAGAATGGCGTCCTCCTTCGCGTCGGCGCCTCGGGGGCGCGTTCCCGCGATCGGGTGGGTGGTCAGCTTGTCGTTCTCGAGCTGGACGAGGAGCTCGGGGCTCGCGCCGACGACCTCGAACCCGGGGACGCGCGTGAAGAACAGGTAGGGCGACGGGTTCACCCGCCTGAGGCTCCGGTACAGGCCGATGCCGTCGAGCTGCCGGCCGGTCGAGGGATCGCTCGGGACGTCGAACGACTGGCGCCGGGCGAGGACGACCTGGATCGCCTCGCCGGCCGCGATCGCGTCCTTGGCGACCTCGACCGCGCGGATGTACGCATCGCGGCCGAGGCTGTCCTCGATCGCGGCCACGGGGAGACCGGCCATGTTCGTGCCGGCGCCGTTGCCGGTCCCCGCGGCGCGACGGGCGTTCGCGCCGGCCATCTCCGCGGCCGACGGTCGAGACGTCCGCTCGAGCGCCTCGAAGATCGCCGCCTCGGCGATCCGGTAACGGCCCTCGAAATCAGGCGCCTCCGTGTGGAGGGACGCGATTGCCGAGAGGGTGTGCGTCAGGTGGTCGAAGACGATGACGAGGTCGGTCTCGATGAAGGCAGCCGTCGGGACGCCGGTCGGATCCGATGCCGGGAGGGGGACGGAGGGCTCGAAGATCGAGACCGCGTCATAGGCCAGCGCGCCGACGGCGCCGCCGGTGAAGCGCGGCATCCCCTCGCGCGGCGCGACGCGCCGACGCGGAACGAACTCGCGAAGCGCCTGGAGTGGGTCGGGCGCCTCGAATTCGTGGATCGGGAGGTCCGGGGCGTACTCGGTGACGCCGACGGGCCGGTCCTGGATGCGGGCCCGGCCGTTGCGGACCTCCAGGAGCCGCCGCGGGCCGATGCCGAGGAAGGAATACCGGCCCAGGCGTTCGCCGCCCTCGACCGATTCGAGAAGATAGGCAGGGGTGGTGCCGTCGTCGAGGCGCAGGAAGGCGCCGATCGGGGTCTCGAGGTCGGCCGGGCGCGTGGCGCGCAGGAGCACGGTGTCGGCCGTCGCCGAGTGGCGCTTCGCCTCGGCCAGGCTGAGCGGGTCCGTACTGCTGTTCATCGTCGACCTTCGCCTCTGGTTGGCCCGGTTCGGGCGGGACCGCCCGAGAATCAAGAACGACCTTCGTCCTCCCGGGACGAAAGGTCGTGCCTTCCGCGGTGCCACCCTCATTCGGCGATTGCCGCACTCCGTGACCGACGGGCTGCTCACCTGAGCGGCCGATCGGCGCTGCCCTCTATCGCTGGCGCTCTGCGCCGGAGCCTACTTGGGTCATGTGGCGGCCCTGCCGCCACGCTCACCGTTCGGTCCGGAGGCTCCCGGGTCCATTCCCCGTCGCCGTCGCTCCGGTTTCCACCACCCACCGGATCTCTCTGCCGACGCCCGACGGGTACTCGTCCCGTTCACTGCCCGTATTCAGTTGAGGCGCGGAGTCTAGGCGGGCTTCGAGAAAAGCGTCAAGCGTCGCCTGATCGGACCGGGCGGCAACACGTCTGGAGAGCCGCCCGGTCCCTGCCTCTCAGTACGTCGCGGCGTCGGCCTCGTTGACGATCCAGACCTGCGGCGGGCCGTCCACGCCGGCGCGGGCCATCACCGCGGGCAGCGACGGATCCTGGGAGAAGGCCGTCGCGCCATCCAGGGTGGCGAACTCGTTGACGATGACGATGGAGTTCGGGTCGGCAGCCGAGCGGGTCACCGAGTGCCCCGTCGCGCCGTGCTGGCGGCGGACCTCACCGTGCTCGATGAAGACCGGGAACCACTGGTCGTAGTCGGCCACGTGGTGCTGGACGATGACCTTGGCCATTGCGGAACGCCTCGCCTTTCGCTTGTCGACCGAACCCATCCGTCGGTCGTTAGGGGCCTAACTATATAGTTAGGCACCGTATTGTCAATACCCTTATCATGGCCGACATGGCCAAGATCGAGATGCCCGACGACTTCTACGCCCAGACGCCGGACGCGAACGTCCGGGCGACGGAGGCGGTCATGAACACGATCAAGACGGCCGACGTCATCTTCGACCGAATTGGCCGGCTCCTCCGCCCGCTCAACGTCAGCGCCGCCGGCGGCCTCGTGCTCGGTCTCCTCCGCGACCATGGGCCGATGTCCCCCTCCGAGCTGGGCGACCGGCTCATCGTCACCCGCGCGACCGTCACCGGACTCCTCGACTCCCTCGAGCGACGCGGCTTCGTGAACCGGTCCCCCAATCCGGCCGATCGCCGGAGGCTCGTCGTCGAGATCACGCCAGAGGGGCTCACCGTGTTGCAGGAGCTCCGCACGCTCGTCCACCGCCACGAGCAGACCTGGCTCAGCGCCCTGTCCGATGCCGAGCTGGGCGACTACATCGCGACGCTCCACCGGATCCAGGACGGCGTTGCGGCCGCGACCGACGAGGTGGACTGACCCGGCCCGTCAACTTCCGCACCCTGCGTCGGGCATGACCGTGCACCGATGCTCCGGGCATGGCGGCCAGACATTCCGCCACGCTGCCTGGCGTCTTGGGTTACCGCTGCGACGTGGCAGCGCGAGCCGATCGTGCGTCCTGCATCGTGACGACGGCAACCTGGCCCGCCTCCTCATCGAAGACGTAGACGAGGAGCATCCACGGCCAGGGACCCAGGACGAAATGGAACCCCTGCCAGGCCCCGGACAGGGCGGGGCCAAGCAGTGGGAAGGTGGCCAGCGCCTGGAGCGCTGTCCGGACGCGCTCGCGGGTATTGCCGGGAAGGCTGTGGGTGGCGATCAGGTCCTCGAGGTCGGCGACTGCGGACGCGGTGAGAACGACCGTCGCCATCGGGTCAGAGGTCGTCCAGGCGAACGACGCGGCCGGCGCGGACGTCGAGGAGCCCTTGCTGTGCCCGCTCGTACGCCCCCGGGATGGCATCGAGCAGGGCCGTCACATCCGCCGGGTCGGGCTCGGCCTGATCAAGGGCCGTGGAGAGCAGCGATCGCGCGAGCGTCCCCGCATTGACATAGGTCCGGTCGGCGATGCGATACAACCTCGCCGCGTGCTCGTCGTCCAGGAGGACGTTGACCCGATTCGACCGCCGCTCGGACATGGCACTCACCTACACAGGCTTGCACAGTTTGTGCTTCACGACGTAGCGTAGGGTCGGCGCCCACCGGCGTCAAGCGGGGCTGGACATCATCGCGGGACACCCGGGGTCCATGCATGCGGTGTTCGAAATGCTGCTGGCCCTGATCCCAGGGCTACAGGAGATCTGCGATCAGCAGCGCAGCGCGCGCCGCTCCGTCGCGCTCCACCGGCCGGTACGGGGGATGGCCCCCGATGTCCGTAGCGATCGCCTCGGCGATGGCATCTGGCGTCGCCGTCGCATAGTCCATGCACCGGCCGGCGTCGTAGCGGTCGAGCCGGTGACGAACGTGAAAGTTCTGCTCGAAGTGATGGCGAAGCGGGAAATAGAGGAACGGTCGCCGATTCGCGGTCAGCTCCATCGTCGTCGTCAGGCCGCCCTGGACGATGGCAAGGTCGCACGCGGCGAAGTGCCGGTAGAGCTCGTGGACGTACCCTCGGATCTCGACGCCATCGAGCTGTGGAAGGCTCGCCGGGTCGATGCGTGGACCGGCGACGACGATCATTCGAAGGGCAGGGACCCGCCGCTTCGCGTCGGGGAAGGCCTGGATGACCCGCCGCAGCAGGTCGCCGCCCACAC
>JBKJVO010000001.1:0-4686 GCA_046717305.1 Candidatus Limnocylindrales bacterium | reverse complement strand
G
Organism: Candidatus Limnocylindrales bacterium; assembly: GCA_046717305.1. Classification (GTDB taxonomy): domain Bacteria; phylum Chloroflexota; class Limnocylindria; order Limnocylindrales; family CSP1-4; genus UBA5189. The sequence continues at coordinate 4,685 of JBKJVO010000001.1, read as the reverse complement.
GACGGCTCCACCGCGAGCGGGTTCACCGGCGACCTCGTCGCGGCAATCGACCAGGCCGTCGCCGACGGCGTGGACGTCATCAACTACTCGGTCAGCGGCACATCGACGAACTTCGCCGATCCGGTGGAGATCTCGTTCCTGTTCGCGGCCCGGGCCGGTATCTTCGTCGCCGCGTCTGCCGGCAACAGCGGCCCGACGGCAGCCACGGTTGCCCATCCGAGCCCGTGGCTCACGACGGTCGCGGCCGGGACCCACAACCGCGATGGCAACGGGTCGGTCACACTCGGCAACGGCGTGACGTATACCGGCAAGTCGGTGGCGACACCCGTCGGCCCCGTCGGCCTCATCGACTCGACTGCCGCTGGCCTGGCCGGTGCCAATTCGACGCAGGTCGAGCTCTGCTACGGCGCGAGCAACAACATCGTCGCTGAGGACCCGACCCCGGTCCTCGACCCGGAGAAGGTCGCCGGCAAGATCGTGATCTGCAAGCGTGGGGCCATCGCGCGGGTCGACAAGAGCAAGGCTGTCCTGGAAGCCGGCGGGGTCGGCATGATCATGTACAACGACCCGGACAGCTCGCTGAACGCGGATTTCCACTACGTGCCGTCGGTCCACGTCAACAAGGCCAGCGGCCTGGCGATCAAGGCGTACGCCGTAGGCGCATCCGCGACGGCCACCATCAACCAGTCCACGATCGTTTACAACGCATCGGCGCCGTTCACCGCGTCGTTTTCCTCGCGTGGCCCGCTCACGGCGGGCGCTGGCGATCTCCTCAAGCCGGACGTCATCGCGCCCGGTCAGGACATTCTCGCCGCCGTCTCGCCGGCCATCGCCGGCCGGGAATTCGACCTCCTCAGCGGCACCTCGATGTCAAGCCCGCACGTGGCCGGCCTCGCGGCGCTGCTCAAGGACCTCCATCCGAACTGGACGCCGGCGATGATCAAGTCGGCGCTCATGACGTCGGCCTACGACATCCTGGATTCGACCTCGACAGCCGGCCGGATCTTCCGGCAGGGTGCCGGCCACGTTCGGCCGAACTCGGCGGCGGACCCGGGCCTCGTCTATGACGCAGGGTTCAACGACTGGCGGGGCTTCCTCCGCAGCCAGAAGCTCTGCACCTTCTGCTTCGGGACCTCCCCGGCACCCGTCTTTGACCCCAGTGATTACAACTCCGCCAGCATTGCCATCGGCGACATGGCGGGCGTCCAGACGGTGACGCGAAGGGTCACGAGCGTCGGAAGTGGCTCGGAAACGTATGCGTTCTCGTCCTCGGGTCTGGCCGGGATCACGGTCGCCCCGAGCGCGACTTCATTCGCCATCAATCCAGGTGGGACGCAGCCGTTCAGCGTGACCTTCACGAGGAGCGGTGCGACCCTGAACAGCTACGTCGGCGGCTTCATCACCTGGACCGGCAACGGCGGTCACGTGGTCCGCATCCCGGTCGTCATTCGCCCTGTAGCCCTCGCGGCGCCGGCGGCCGTCAGGGGCACAGGTGCGCCGATCAGCTACGGCGTGACGTTCGGCTACACGGGCTCGTTCGCGGCCGATCCGCGAGGCCTCATCCCCGCGGCCACGACCCCCGGCACCGTGAGTCAGGATCCGGATCAGACGTTCAATCCGGCGGATACCGCCGGGACCGTCGCGATCCCGATCACGATCGCCGCCGGAACGACCTACGCCAGGTTCTCGCTGTTCAATCCGGACGTCACCCCGGGCAGCGACATCGACCTGTACGTCTACAAGGGCAGCACGCGAGTCGGCGCGAGCGGAGGGGGCACCTCCGCGGAGGAGGTCAATCTCCTCAACCCGGTCGCGGGTAGCGACTATGTCGTCTACATCCACGGCTGGGGCCTTGCCGGCGGCACGCCCTCGCCGTTCAACCTGAATGCATGGCTGCTCGGCACTGCCGACGCCGGCAACATGACCGTGACGGAGCCGGCAACGGCGACGATCGGCGGGACCGGGACGATCAACCTAACGTTCTCCGGCCTCGCAGCCGGCACGAAGTACCTCGGGAGCGTCGTCTACGCCGGCGCCTCCGGGATGCCGAACCCGACGATCGTTCGGGTGGACACGCCGTAACGAGACCTTGATGCGGGTCGCCTCCGGCGGTCCGCGCTCCTGAACCAGCACTCGGACCGTTGATTCGACGAGGAGCGGTAGAGTTGACGGACACGACGCCACCCGCCGCGCGTGTCCACCCGAGGTTTCCACGATGACCCAGGTCGCCGAGCCCCAGATCGCTCGTTCCTCGTCCAGTACCGAGTCCGTCCCGCACTGGATCGGTGGCCGTCGCGTCGCCGGGACGTCCGGCCGCCGGGGACCGGTCTACAACCCCGCCACGGGCCAGATTGCGCGCGAGGTGGACTTCGCGTCGGTCGCCGAGGTGGACGCCGCGGTCGCGGCCGCGAAGGCGGCGTATCCCGGCTGGCGCGCCACGTCCCTGTCGAAGCGGACGGAGGTCATGTTCCGGATCCGGAACCTCGTGGACGCTCACCGCACGGAGCTCGCGGCGCATCTCACGGCAGAGCACGGGAAGGTGCCGTCCGATGCGCTCGGGGAGATCGCCCGGGGTCTCGAGAACCTCGAGTTCGCGACCGGCATTCCGCACCTCCTGAAGGGCGGGTTCTCCGAGCAGGTCTCGACCGGGATCGACGTCTACCAGATCCGCCAGCCGCTCGGCGTCGTCGCCGGGATCACGCCGTTCAACTTCCCCGCGATGGTCCCGATGTGGATGTTCGCCACGGCGATCGCGTGCGGGAACGCATTCATCCTGAAGCCGTCGGAGAAGGACCCGTCCGCCTCGATGTACATGGCCGAGCTCCTGAAGGAGGCCGGCGTCCCGGACGGGGTCTTCAACGTGGTCCTGGGCGACAAGGTCGCGGTGGACCGGATCCTGGATCACCCGGACATCGCCGCGGTCAGCTTCGTGGGCTCGACGCCGATCGCCCGCTACATCTATGAGACGGGCACGAAGAACGGCAAGCGCGTCCAGGCCCTCGGTGGCGCCAAGAACCACATGATCGTGCTGCCGGATGCGGACATCGACATGGCGGCCGACGCCGCCGTCTCCGCCGGCTACGGCTCGGCCGGGGAGCGCTGCATGGCGATCGCGACGGTCGTCGCCGTCGGCGCGGTGGCGGATCCGCTGGTCGAGGCCATCGCGAAGCGCCTCCCGAAGGTCAAGGTGGGCCCGGGCACGGACCCCAAGGCCGAGATGGGCCCGCTCGTCACGAAGGCCCACCGCGACAAGGTGGCCTCGTACCTCGACAGCGCGGCGGCGCAGGGTGCGACGGTCGTCGCCGACGGGCGGGAGCATCCGCTGTACCGCGAATCGGAGGGGTTCTTCCTCGGGACGTCGCTGATCGACAACGTGACGCCTGCGATGGACTGCTACCGCGACGAGATCTTCGGTCCGGTCCTCACGGTCACCCGTGTCGGTACGTATGACGAGGCCCTCAAGCTCGTCAACGACAACCCGTACGGCAACGGCACGGCGATCTTCACCCGCGACGGCGGCGCCGCCCGCCAGTACCAGTTCGACGTGAACGTGGGCATGGTCGGGATCAATGTCCCGGTCCCGGTCCCGGTCTCGTACTACAGCTTCGGCGGCTGGAAGTCCTCGCTCTTCGGCGACCTCCACATGTACGGCCCGGAGGGGATCCAGTTCTACACGCGGGCCAAGATCGTCACCTCACGCTGGCCGGACCCTGGCACCTCAAAGGTGGACCTGGGCTTCCCCCGGACGCGGTAGGGAGCTTGCCGGCCGATCCGGTGCGACCGGCAACACCGCTGACCCGATCTCAGCCCTCTCGTCGCTCTTGGGGTGGATGCCACTCGCCTATGTCGCTCCGTGCTGCCGGGAGCAGCAAAAGTGGCACTGGCAAGGCGCGAGCGCTCGAAGACCCCTCACGGGACGAGTCAACGTCCCCGTCCAAGCGCGGGATCGGGGGTTGGTGAGCCCATATGACGACCTATGCCCGCGATTTGCTGGTGGGAGCAGCAGCGGACAGGTAAAGGCATGTGCTCGCCGCGCCGCCCGGCGCCGGCGGCGCTACGCCATGCGTGCGTAGTCTGCCGCGGCGCGCTTCAGGAATTTGCCGGCACCCTTGCGGCCGGTGAACTCGCCATTCCGCACGACCACGGACCCGCGGCTCATGACGATGTCGCCCGTGCCCTGGACGGGCCGGCCCTCGTAGCAGGAGTAGTCCACGTTCATGTGGTGGCTCTTCGCCGAGATGACGCGCTTCCGGTTCGGGTCGTAGATCACAAGGTCCGCATCTGAACCTACTGCGACGGCACCCTTGCGCGGGTACATCCCGAACAGCTTCGCCGGCGCCGTGGAGGTGATCGCAACCCAGCGCTCCTTCGAGATCTTCCCGGCCACCACCCCGCCATCGTGGAGGAGGTCCATGCGGTCCTCGACGCCGGGCAGGCCGTTGGGGACCTTCCGGAAGTCCCCGCGTCCCATGTCCTTCTGCCCGTGAAAGTCGAACGGGCAATGGTCTGTCGAGACGACCTGGAGATCGTCCTTGACGAGGCCCTTCCACAACTCCGCCTGGTGATCCTCCGTCCGGAGCGGTGGCGAGCACACGAACTTGGCGCCCTCGAACCCATGACCCATGTCGTCGAGCGACAGGAAGAGGTACTGCGGGCAGGTCTCCGCGAAGACCGGCAGCCCTTCG